>JBARYS010000422.1:0-2853 GCA_049648155.1 Catalinimonas sp.
CGGCGCGCTGGTCACCCGCCCCAGGTCGATGCGGTACAGTTCACCGGTCAGGAGCCAGCCGGTCACCCCGTCGGCGGCGCTCAGGTAGAGGTATCCGTCGTAGCTCAGCAGGTTCGACGGCGTCGAAGGCCTAGAGCCGGCGGGACCGACCCGTAGCTCGGGTACCATGGTCAGCCGCCCGTTCCGGGTATTATAGTAGTAGAGCTCGTTGCCCAGGCCCGTCTGCTCGTTCGCCCAAAAGTAGAGCAAGCTGTCGACGACCGCCGGCGACCTGAAATCGGGACCATTCCGCCCGGTGATGTCGACGTCGGCCGCCACGGCGGGTGGGTTCGTGCCGTCGTACTTCCAGAGGGCGGTGCCCCGGCTCGCGTCGGTCGCCAAGAAGTAGAGCGTGTCGTCCACCACGCGGAAGGTATTCGGGTACGAATCGTTCGCCCAGTCGTCGCTGCGACCGGGGTAGAGGTCGGCCACCAGCTCGATGCCGCCGGTGCCGTCGTGGCGATAAAGCTCGTAGCCGACGAGCGTGTCGTAGGCCGTGAAGTAGAGGTGATCCTGAAACACCGTCAATTCGGCGGGCCAGGAGCCTTCGGCCCCTTCGTAGTGGTCAGCTACGCGCGTGGCTCCGGAGCCGTCCCACACCCAGAGCTCGTTGTCCATCTCGTCCGCATCGTCGAGCGCCGAGAAGTAGAGCTTACCGCCGAACGAAGTCAGACCACTGGGGTAGCTACTCGATGCGCCCGGGTTGATGTCGGTGATTCGCGTGGGCGCGTTGGTGCCGTCCCACCGCCACAGTTCACTGCCGTAGGCGGTGTCGTAGGCCGTGAAGTAGTGCTGCCCCTCGTGCGTCACAAAGCCCCGCGCCGAGGTGGGCAGCGTGGTGTCGCGCGTCGGTACGCCGGTGCCGTCGTAGCTCCACAGGTGTTGCCCGGTGCTGTCTTGCGCCCTGAACAGGAAGCGGTCGTCGAGTGCGACCACCAACTGCGGGTTCGACGAGCGGCCGTTGCCCGACGCGTCTTCGCCGGGGTGGAGGTCGGCCACCTCGCGAACGTCCGTGCCGTCCCACACGTGCAGTTCACGGCCGTTTTGCCCGAAGGCGTCGAAGTACATCTTCCCCCCGAAGGCAAACAGGCGCTGGATGACCGAGCCCGCGCTGCCGTCGTAGATGTTGGCCCGCAGCCGGGCTTCGCCGTCTTCCAGCCGGTAGAGCTCCTCAGCCACCGTGCCCGCGTCGTGGGGAAAGTAGAGGTAGTCGCCGTAGGGCACCGGCGCGCGCCGGAGGAACCGGAAGTTGCCGTCGGTCAGGCGCCTAGGGGCGCTCCCGGCGACGTACTTCCAGAACTGCCGCCCGTGGGTAGAGTCCTCGGCGGTGAAGTAGAGGTCGCCCCGGTGCGAGACGAAGTGGCGCACGTGCGAAGAGGCCAGCGAGTCGCCGGGGTTCAGGTCGGCCACCTGCGAGACCGCCGTGCCGTCGTAGCGCCAGAGTTCATCGCCCGTCGTGCCGTCGTTGGCCGAGAAGTAGAGCGTGTCGTCATGTACGTACGCACCGGCGGAGGCGCGCGCGTTGCCGCCGGGGTTCAGGCCGGCGAGCACCCGCCGCACGGTGCCGTCGGCGTAGGCGTAGAAATCTGCGGGGAGCACCTGGTAGTCGGGGTCGTCGGTATCGCGCGCGCCGAAGAATATCTCCCCGTCGTACGCCACGAGGCTATGAACGCCGGCGTACCGGTCGAATGCGGGCACGGCGATGGGGTCGCCACTGCCGTCGTACGTCCACACCTTGTGGTTGGAGTCGAACTTGAAGAGGTAGACCGTGTTGCCGACCGCTTCCATCCGGTAAAAGTAAGCGCCGTCTAGGTCGTCTCCTTTCGGCACGCGGCGGGGTTCGGTCACGCCGTCGTAGACCCACAGCTCGGCCGTGAAGTTCTCCGACGTGCGTTTCATGACGTAGAGTTCGTCGTCGGTAGCAGCCAGATACGAGTAGTTGTCGGGGTCCGACGGCGGCTCACCGAGCGACATCACCACCGTGGGGGTGCCCTGCCCGTCGTAGGCGTAGAGCTGCACGGTGTCGCCGCGCGTGCCGTCCTTACCGATGAAGTAGAGCCGGTCGTGCACCGCCGCTAGTTCGGCGTAGTTGAAAATGCCGTCGTTGGCGTTGCCGTTCGCGTCGGTGCCGGGGTAAAGGTCCACCACCAGCGCGTGCTCCGTACCGCCGTAGCGGTAAAGTTCGCGCCCCACGCCGGGTGCTTCGGCGGTAAAGTAGAGGTCGCCTTTGAACGGGGTGAGCGAGAACGGTTCCGAGCGGAACATCGACCAGCGGGAGGCGTCCCGGTTGATGTCGGCCACCAGTTCGTAGTCCTGCGCCCAGGCGGGCACGAGGCAGAGCAGCAGGCCGCAGAGCGATAAGAGTCGTTGCATCGTGTAAGGGTTGCAAATAGTAAACGAGTTGTTATAACACTCGTCAAGCCCACCCACGCGCGCCCACACTTACCCGCCCCGTCGCACGAACCGTGGGATCGGTTTCATGGACTGCCCCCTTTTCTTTGCCAACCGCCTTCGCCTCGTCACCGAAAGACGCCACGCGCGGCGGTGCCCGGGATGTGGGAAATGATCGGTTTTCACACATTTACACACAAGGAAGCCCCGCCGGACACGCTCGGTCCGGCGGGGCTTGACAACGTACCAGGCGCGTCACCAATCGATGCACTCACCGTCGCGGAAGAAGCCGCCCGTGGGGCCGCCGTCGGGCAGTTGCGCCGCCCAGACGATGCCCGCCGCGCCCTCTTCAACGCTCCGCGTGGCCCCCGCCCCGCCCATGTCGGTACGCACCCAGCCGGGGCAGACGGCGTTGACCAGGAT
>JBARYS010000423.1:0-2993 GCA_049648155.1 Catalinimonas sp.
CCGTCTACGTTAAAGAAGGCCCCGCCCGCCGGGGGCGTGTTGATGTCGAAGCCCAGCTTGACGGTCCGGCTGCCCTGCTGGATGAAGCCCACGTAGAAAGTGTCCTGCACGATCAGCGCCGAGTCGAGCAGGTACTCCGCGTACGCATTGAGCGCGCCGGGGTAGCGCACGGAGGCATTCTGCACCAGCCGCACCGAGTCGTCGAGGCTGGACCAGAACGCGAGGCGGAAGCTGAGCCCCTCGGTAGAACGTTTGCTCTGGGGGAAGTACATCCTGACGCCCGTCAGCGTGTCGCGCACGGGAGCGTAGAATGCCTGCGCGAAGAAGGAGAGCCCCGGGCTGAGCGAGTAGACCAGCTCGGCGCTGCCGTCGTCGTGCGCGTAGTAGTCGCCCAGCACGAAGGTGGCCGAGACCGTGTCGTTTGCCAGCCGCACAGGGTCGCTGAGGTTGCCCGCGTCAAGCGCGAAAGTGTAGGTGACGGCCGACGAGTCGCCCGCGACGGTCCGCAGCAGGGCGTCGTCGACGGGCACACCCAGTCGAATCTGTTGCTGGAAGGAGGACGGCGTGCCCAAGTTCGACACGCGCAGGTTTTGCCGCGTGACGCCCTCGGGATCTTCGGTCACGCGCACGTCGAACGCCAGCGGGCGGGGCGTGCCCAGCAGGTTGGCGGTGATAAAGACCGAGTCGGCCGTGAGGCGGTCGGGGGCGGCGCGGAACTGCTCGGCGGGCACGGCCGTGTAGCGCCCCAGCGGCGAGGTGGGTCCCGTGCTGACGGCGAACTCCTCGCGGCCGGCGAAGAGCGTGTCGCCCGCGTCGCGAAAGGCGTCGAGGAAGACGTAGTCGATGTTCCAGACGTCGAAGCTGCCGCTGGGGCGTCCGTAGCAGAGAAAGCGAAACTGGAACGCGTCGGTGAGCAGGGCGGGCGGCACCTGCACGATGGCGTTTCGGAACGGCGTGAGGCGCTGCGCGCTGACTCGCCACACGCTCGCCCAGGTGGTGTCGGAAGTGCGAAACTGCAGCACCAGCGAGTCCTCGCTCGCGCCGGGCGTCAGCGGCACGGGCGGTCCCAACGCCTGCCAGGCGAAACTCAGAAAGACGGTGCCCGCCGCGCCGGGGTCCGAAAAGTCGGACAGCGCCAGCGCCCGCGACACCAGCGAATCGGTCAGTTGCTGGACGGGGTCGTTCGTGCCGAAGTAGGGCAAGCCGTTGGCGTTGAGGCCGTCGAAGGTAGCCACGCCCCGCGAGAGGGGGTTGATGCCGAAGCGGTTGTTGACGAACACCCCACTGCCCGACTGCCAGCGGGTGGTGTCGGGGCCGGTGTTGTCGCGGTAGTAGGCCCCCGAGAAATCGTCGAAAAAGGGCAGCGGCAGCGGCAGCGAGTCCGTGCCGAGGGTGCCGAGGGGGCGGCCCTTCGTCGGTACCAGGGCGGGCGTGGTCACCTCGATGCGTTCCAAGGCGTTCAACTGCTCTTGCGCGCGGGCGTTGCCCATCGTCAGCCAACAAAGGCAGAGTAGGACAGCAGGCAAGAGGGCAGGGGTAGCGCGTGGCGTCATCGGCAAGGGGGGCAACGGACGCATAACGTTCGCGCGGGCCCTTTTCGTTTACGGGTTTTCCGGTTCGTAGCCCACCACCCAGAGGTCGATCTCCTGTCCTACACGGACGGCCTGCCCGGCGGTGGGGCGCTGGCGCAGCACCGTGCCGAGCTCGCGGTCCGGATCGTCGACGTAAATAATCGAGCCTACCTGCAGGTTCTGGCCGGCCAGCGTCACCTTAGCGATCTCCTCGCTCAGGCCCTCCAGGCTCGACATGGTGAAGGTCTGGTTGCCGAGGCCGTTGCCCACGCGCAGGTCGATCACCGAGCCCTTCGGCAGCTCCACGCCCGGGCGGATGTCGCGCCCGTCGAAGCTCTGCCCCAGCACGGCGTCTTTTTGCAGGTCGGGCACCTTCTCGATCTCACCCACGCGCAGTCCCAGCCCAGCCAGCTCCTGCCGGGCGTTGTTGAGCGAGCGCCCCCGTAGGTCGGGCATCTGGACGTCGGGCGGCGTGGCGGCCGTCACCGTCACGTAGATCTTGCGGCGTTCTTTGACGTTGCTGCTTGCCACGGGGTTTTGTGCCACCACCGTGTGCTGGGGCTTGTCGGGGTCGTAAACCGAGTCGCTCACCTGGTAGCGCAGGTTGCGGTCGGCCAGCAGCTCGTCGAGCTCGTCGAGTTGGCGGTCCACCAGATCGGGCACGGGCACGCTCTCGCCGTGGTTGGTCGTCCAGGGCAGGTAGATGTAAAAGAATCCTAACACGATCAGCGCCGTCAGGGCCAGAATGATGCCCAGGTGGATGAGCACGTCGCGCCACGTATTGACTCGGAACATAAGCAGTCGAATGTGGCGCGAAGGTACGAGAAACCAAGGCAGAGGGGGAGGGCCGGTAAAACGGGACGATGCAGAAATCTCGCCGGAGAAAGCACGTTGCGCCGGGCGGAGGAAGGAAAACACTTCGGGCGTTACGGGTAGTCGCCCGCCACTTGTATCCGAACTTGACGAAGTGATTCATCCTCACGAATCCAACTGTCTTTCGAAAGTCGATTCGTCCTTCACAAATTAAGCCGTCATCGCGCGCGATGACGGCTTAATTGAAGATTTATGCTCTACATAACGGAGGCATTTCTTCTGAAAGCCGCAAGCCGGCGTCAACGATCGGTGTGGGGCAGTCAGCGGCTCGGCGGTCGGCTTGCGGTTCACTCTTCCGTCGGCAGTCAGCGCCGCCGCCGGTTCCCCCTCCGCCCCGTAGCTTTGCGGTTGGAACCGGGTGCGCGTCCACCACCACCGCGTTGGAGCGACGCAAGATCGCGCGTCGCTACGCACATACGCACCTGCCCCCTTCAACCTACGCTCCTCTTTCACACTACGAAACCCGCGTGGCCGGGCGGGCCGCTACGTGCCTTTATATCAGCGCGTTACGACTTATGAAGCGATACCTCAACCTGTTCGACTTTAAGC
>JBARYS010000424.1:0-5741 GCA_049648155.1 Catalinimonas sp.
CACCCAAGCCTCCCGCCCCTCGGGGCCCACGGCGGCCTCCGGAGCGCGTGCGGCCGCGACCGACAGCAGCAGATGTGCCGCCTGGAAGTAAGGATACCGTTCGGCGAGGCCGCGCAGCGCGGCCAGATCATCTTCGGTTGCCCGGCGGGGGTCTTCCAACAGTAAAATGAGGCGTTCCTGGTCCACTGAAAAAGTGCTTCTGCCGCAACCTACCAATCGGCCACCGACTTGTTGAAAATATCCAGAATAATCCGCTCCGACAACTCTTCGATCAAAACCTGCTCTACGGTAGAGAGGTCCTGGTTCTGAGGGAAGTCCTCGTAGGCCGAAAAGCGGCTCTCGAAGTCCTTGTCGCTCTCCAGCGTGTTGACGTAGTTGACCGACACCGTGAGCGTCAGGCGGTTCTGAGCAGCCGCTTCGTCGTCGCCCCCCTGCGGGGCCACCGGCGACAGCTCGTAGCCCACGATCTCACCCTCCAGCAGCAGGTCGCCCGGCTCTTCGATCAGGATTCCCAGGTCGGTGTTGCGCTGGTAAAACTCGCGCAGCGACTCCGTAAAGTTGATCGCCAGGTTCGAAGGCCCCGTGCCCGCGTCGTCCAGAAACGTGCGCACTTGGATAGTCTCGGCCAGCCCCGTGTCGGCCCCCGTGAAGGAGTAGACGCCGCAGCCCCCCAGCGGCAGCCAGCAGAGCAGTGCTGCGCAGACACTAAACGTTCTCGATCTCATACTGCTTGATCTTACGGTAAAGCGTACGCTCCGAGATACCCAGGTCGCCGGCGGCGTACTTCCGCTTGTTGTTGTTCTTGCGCAGCGCCTTGATGATCATCTCGCGCTCGTTGTCTTCGAGCGAGAGCGACTCCTCGACGGATTCCGACCCGGGTTCGTGGGTAATGTCTTCCACGCCGTCGTAGGTGCGCTCGTCGCCCCGGTACTTGTCGAGCAGGAGGGGGGCGGGGGGGGGCGTGCGGCGCGGCGGGGTTGGGATGTCGTCGTCCAACTCGTGAAACAGGTCCGGATGGTCCTTAATCATGTCGTGGCCGTCGCGCTCACCATTCAAAAACTGGTACACTACGCCCTTCAGGTCGGTGATGTCCTTGCGCATGTCGAACAAGACCTTGTAGAGCAGGTCGCGCTCCGAGAAGCTCTGCCCACCGTCGTTGCGCTCCTCGCTCGGCATCGGCGCGGGCAGGTAGCTCTGGTCGGGCAGATAGCGGCGCAACTGCTCGGCGTCGACGGTGCGCTCCTGCACCAGCACCGACATCTGCTCAACCAAGTTGCGCAACTGCCGGATGTTGCCCGGAAAGCGGTAGTGCAGCAGCACCTGCCTGGCGTCGTCGGTGAGGCGGAGGGGCTGCACACGGTACCGCTCGGCAAAGTCGCCGGCGAACTTGCGGAACAGCAGCTCGGCGTCGGTGTCGCGGTCGCGCAGGGGCGGCACGAAGATCGGCACCGTGTTGAGGCGGTAGTAGAGGTCCTCGCGGAAGCCGCCCCGCTGCACGGTCTCGAACAGGTTCACGTTGGTGGCGGCCACCACGCGCACGTTGGTCTTCTGCACCTTCGACGACCCCACGCGGATGAACTCGCCGTTTTCGAGCACGCGCAGCAGCCGCGCCTGCGTGCCGAGGGGCATCTCGCCGATCTCGTCGAGGAAGATCGTCCCGCCGTCGGTCACTTCAAAGTAGCCCTTGCGGGCGTCGGTGGCCCCCGTAAAGGCCCCCCTCTCGTGGCCGAATAACTCCGAGTCGATGGTGCCCTCGGGGATGGCCCCGCAGTTGATGGCGATGAACTGCCCGTGCTTGCGGAGGCTGAGCTGGTGGATGATCTTCGAAAACGACTCTTTACCCGTGCCGCTCTCGCCGGTGATGAGCACCGTCAAGTCGGTCGGGGCCACCTGCATGGCCACCTGGATGGCGTGGTTCAGTTGCGGCGCGTTGCCGATGATGCTGAAGCGCAGCTTCACGCGTTGTATCTCGTCCTGGGTAATCACGTCGTTTTGCGTCATGAAAAGGGGCGCATCCGGCCCCGAAAAAGCGGTGCTGTGTTCTAAGGTCCTGCGCTGGGGGTGGTGGTGGGTAAGGTGTCACATTCCCACCCCGCCGGTCATTCGCCCAGCTCCCCTTCGATGTCGGCCATCTTTTGCTCCGAATACGCTCCCTGCGTGCGGTAGACGATCCGGCCGTCGGCATCGAGCACGAAGAAGGTAGGTTCATCCTTCGCCCCCAGGTCGAGCGCCTCTTTGAACTCCTTCAGCGAGCCGACGTAGAGCAGCACGTGCGACTTCAGCGCCGGGTCGAGGTCATTCTTCATGCGCTTCTCTACCTTGCCGGCGGCCGCCTTCTTCAGCCCGTTCAGCATCGGCACGAAATAGATGTTGACGTCGTACGCGTCGCTGGTCTCCCACATCGACTTGTTCTCGCTCAGGAACGTCTCGTAGACCGGCTGAAACCAGGTCTCCAGGTCGTCCTGCGACTTCTGCGAGTAGGCCACGCCGAGCAGCGTGTACTTGCCCTTGATGTCGTCGGGCAGCGTGAGGTTTTTTCCCGTAATCGTCTTGCCGGTGAGGTCGGGAAAGGTCTCGCCGGTCTGGGCGCGGGCGGTCAGGGAGGCGAGCAGCAGCGTGGTCGTCAGGATGATTTTATGCATGATTGTGATTTGATCTAGCCGGCAACTTCTTCGATCAGGTTATCCAGTGTGCTGTCGATGTCAAAGCAACTGTGGCGGGCGGCCTCATAAAGAGATTTCATTATTTGATAAGGCCCTTCGTCTTTCATAGAACGGTAGTTTCCAACCACATCACCATGATCATTCATAATCTTCAGCTCGTAATATGGCTTCAGTTTTTCATGATCATCTTCTCTCAAGCCGCTGTAGATGATAACAGTCTCTTTTTTTAAAAAAAGAACCAACGAATCGTGCAGACTGCCCTCTTCCCACGTCAAGGCTTGAGACTTCGTTTTATTCAGAAGGTGCTGAATTAATGTCCGAAATTTTATTTCCGTGTTCATGGTGTGCCTTTTTTAATGATGTTTTGCAGCGTCAACAACTCTTCAGCCATGTCATCCAGTATCTTCGTCAACCGATTGACATCCACTCTGTTACCTTCTCGCTGTTCGACCGATAAGCCCTCCACTCCTTCCAAAAAAAATGGCGCTTTTTCCGGTTGAAAACGTCACATTGCTTGCTATCCTCGAACGAATAGCGAACACTAATTTCAATCAAACGTCTTCCATCCGCAGTTGGGCCAACGCCCATCGTTCTTGATCCAGATAGCCCTTCACCTCCCGGCACATCTGCTCTGCCTCCGTCAGGCTAACGGCAAGAACACCTCGTCGATGCGCTGCCGGGTCTGGTCTACCGCCACCTGCGTCGCTTCGGCCGTGCGGCGAACGGCGGCGAGCTGCCACAGCGCGATGCCGAGTCCTACCAGCGAAGCGAGCGTACCGAGGGTCTCCGGCACCGCGTCAGGCCGTAGCCACCGGTTCGCCGACAACCTCGCCCAGCAGCGTCGCCGCCGTGCACTCCAGGATGCGCACGTCCACGTACTGCCCCGGCTGCAGGTCGCCCCGGTCGAAGACCACCATCACGTTCTGGTCGTTGCGGCCGCAGAGCTGGGCTTCCGAACGCTTCGAGCGCTTCTCGATCAGCACGCGCTCCGTGCGGCCCACGTGGCGGCGGTTGCGGGCCAGCGAGTGCTGCTGTTGCAGGGCGATGATCTCCTGCAAGCGGCGCTTCTTCACGTCGAGCGCGACGTCGTCGGGATACTTCCGGGCGGCCGGCGTGCCCGGCCGCTCCGAGTAGTAGAACATGTAGGAGAAGTCGTACCGCACCTGCTCCATCAGCGTGAGCGTGTCCCGATGCTCGGCTTCCGTTTCCGAGCAGAAGCCCGCGATCATGTCCGAAGAGATGCCGCACTCCTCGCCGATGATGCGGCGGATGGCCGACACACGCTCCAGGTACCACTCACGGGCGTAGGTGCGGTTCATCAGCTTCAGCACGCGGCTGTTGCCGCTCTGCACCGGCAGGTGGATGTAGTTGCAAATATTGGCGTGGGCCGCCATCGTGGTCAGTACCTCGTCGGTGATGTCCTTCGGGTGCGAGGTCGAGAAGCGCACGCGCAGCGCGGGAGCCACGGCCGCCACGCGCGCCAGCAGCCCGGCGAAGTTCACGCGCTCGGTGCCGTCTTCTGCCTGCCACTTGTAGGAGTCGACGTTCTGGCCGAGCAGCGTCACCTCGCGGTAGCCCGCCTCGAACAGCTCGCGCGCCTCGCGGACGATGGTGTGCGGGTCGCGGCTGCGCTCACGGCCCCGCGTGAAGGGCACCACGCAGAACGAGCACATGTTGTCGCACCCGCGCATGATCGAGATGAAGGCCGTGACGCCGTTCGAATTGAGCCGCACCGGGCTGACGTCGGCGTAAGTTTCCTCGCGCGAGAGGAACACGTTGACCGCCCGCTGCCCCTCGTCCACCTCGCCGATCAGGCGCGGCAGGTCGCGGTAGGCGTCCGGCCCAGCCACCAGGTCGACGATGCGCTCCTCTTCGAGCAGTTGCGTCTTCAGCCGCTCGGCCATGCAGCCCAGCACGCCCACCACCACGCCGGGGCGGTCGCGTTTCAACGCCTGAAGCTGCTGCAAGCGGTTGCGTATCTTCTGCTCGGCGTTGTCGCGGATGGCGCAGGTGTTGAGCAGCACCACGTCGGCCCCCTCGGGCGCGGCGGTGGTGCCGAAGCCGTGCTCACCCAGCAGGGCGGCCACGATCTCGGAATCGGAGAAGTTCATCTGGCAGCCGTAGCTCTCCAGGTAGAGCTTACGCGCACCTTCGGTCTCGCGCAGCACGCGGGGCACGTCGCAGCTCTCCGGCGACGGCTCCTCGGGCGCGAGGATATCTAGGTCGGCAATGGTCGTTTTCATGGGTCGTTTCCTGCAACCCGGGGCGGCAACGGGCCGTTCCGGGCGAGCCGCAAAAGTAGCGAAGGACTGACAGATTGGCAGGAGTAGTGTTTGCGCTTGCGGACGTAAGTAAAAGCAAGATTTGGCAGTCTCTCGGTGAGATGAAAACGGGGCCACAGTGGCGAAGATGTAGCAACTTTGAGGATAAACTCTCTGGGCACCGACTTATGAAACGTTCTGCTCTTCTTCTCTTCTCGTTGCTACTTCTGCCGGTAGCTTTTGGTGTGGCACAGCCTACACTGTATGGAACGACCCGAGGGGGCGGCAGACACAACATGGGGACGGCTTACAAGTACGAAGTGGGTACGACTACCCTACAGAGGCTGGCAGACTTCAGCATTATAAGGGAAGGAGCCGGCCCCTTCGCCGCCCTTACGCCCAACGGCGAAGACTTCGTCGGGGCATGCATCTCCGGTGGCGAGGAGGATTGCGGAACGGTCTACCGTATTGGTAGTAACGGCGACCGATTTACCCTTGTTAAGGATTTCGGAGACGATGACGCGGACGGTTTAGGCCCAAATGCCGTGCTGATCAGTACTGATGGCCGCTACTACGGCACGTGCCGATATGGTGGCGACAGCTATGGCGGCGTCATCTACCGGATGGATGCCGATGGAAGTAGCTTTACGACCTTACGCCATCTGAACAGGGAGACGGACGGTGACGAACCGGTAGTGTCAATTTAAGAGTGATTTGCTATCTTTGAGCAAAAAAGCTATGATAACTGAGACCCACGTTCACAAATGTCGTCGCTGTCATTCTGATTCTCTGGTGAAAAACGGTAAGAATAGCTACG
>JBARYS010000425.1:0-4504 GCA_049648155.1 Catalinimonas sp.
CGTTCGGCGTGAGCGTCAGAAAAGAGCGGTCGTACTCGTCGGCCTCTACCACGACGACGTGGTCGTCGGCCCCGGCGTCGCCCAGCAGCAGGTTGGTGCCGTAGTTGACCGAGATGCCCCCGAGGAAGGCCGTCACGTTGCGGCCCGCTTGCCTCAGCAGGTGCGCCACCATGGTGGTCGTGGTGGTCTTCCCGTGGGTGCCCGCCACGGCCACGGTAAAGTGGTTGCGGGTGATTTCGCCGAGGATCTGCGCCCGCTTCTGGACGGAGTAGCTGTGCGCCCGCAGCCATACCAGCTCGCCCATGTCGGCGGGTACGGCGGGGGTCAGGACCACCCGCGTACACTCCGGAGCCGCGCGCACCCAAGCGGGCAGGTCGCCGCCCCGGTCGTCGTAGTGGACGTCTGCCCCCTCGCGTTCGAGCGCCTCGGTCAGCGGGGTGCGCACGCGGTCGTAGCCCCCCACGCGGTGCCCGGCCGCCAGAAAGTAGCGGGCCAGGGCGCTCATCCCGATGCCGCCGATGCCGAGGAAGTAGTAGTTGACGGTTGGCATTTGGTTGCAGCGGTTAGAGGTGGTCGCCTTTGCTCTGCCGGCTGCACGCGCCGGACGCCGCGAAAGTATCGGTCGCTAGCTTTGCGTGGTCAGAATATCAAGATCACATCCGTAGCGGCGATGACGAAGATGAGAGTAGGCATGGGGTACGACGTGCACCAGCTAAAGGAGGGAGAGCCCTTCTGGCTGGGCGGCATCCGCATCGAACACACGCACGGTGCCACGGGCCACTCCGACGCCGACGTGCTCATCCACGTGATCTGCGACGCACTGCTGGGGGCGGCCAACCTGCGTGACATCGGCTACCACTTTTCCGACCAGGACCCGCAGTACCGGGGCATCGACAGTAAGATCCTACTGCAACGCACGATGGAGCTGATACGCGGGGCGGGGTGGGAGGTCGGCAACGTCGACGCCACGGTCTGCCTGCAACGTCCCAAGATCAACCCGCACGTGCCGGCCATGAAGGTGCAACTGGCCGAGACGATGGCAATAGCGGCGGACGACCTCTCGATCAAGGCGACTACCACCGAGCGGCTGGGCTTCGTGGGGCGCGAGGAGGGCGTCTCGGCGTACGCCGTGGTGCTGCTGACCAAGACCGGCCGACGCGAACAAGCGGTAATATTTCCGGCGACAACGGCCTGATGGGTAGTTTCGTAGCCATCTGTTACACCGCCTCGCATTGCTGACTCCCCCTGGATTCGACGCCGTTTAGGTGCTGAATCTGCCGCAAAAGCGAATGTTTTTCGGCATAATTGGCCGTTAAGTACGTTTTCGTTTGTTTGGCCGGAACGCCGTCGTAAGTTTTACGTTTAACTACTAGTTCTCTTTTTACACATTTATTACACACATGAGAAAAGTATTACTCTCCGCAATCGCGCTCGGCGTCAGCCTTACGCCCGCTTTCGCACAACTCCGCGTCGTGCCGGCCGGGACGCCCGGCTCCGAGTCGATGAAGTACGAGCGTCGGGATGTTGCCGGCGAGCTACCGGTTGGGGCACTGATGGCTGCCCCCAAGGCTACAAACTCCGCGCAGAAGGTGACGGGGACGACTTGGGTCGACGCCGCTACGTTAATCGGTTCAACCTTCTACGATTTGCAGTCGAACTCGGCCATGGGAAGCCGTATCGTTCAGTATCCGAACGGAGGCATCGCCGCCGTGTGGACGATGTCGCCCGGGGGCGCGGGCGGAGCAAGTTTCAGTGACCGTGGTGTCGGCTACAACTACTACAACCCCACGACCGAGGCGTGGGGCCCTGAGCTCCTGGACGAATTTGGAATTGCCAACCAACGTGTGGGATGGCCCGAGATTGCCGACGTTGACCAAGGGGAATTTGTGGTGCACCACTCGCCCTTGCGTGCGACCATCCGGCCCGCGCAAGGTTCGGGAACTTGGAATAACCTGGACCAGATCGTAGACGACAACGACGGTGCCAACACCTGGCCGCGCGTGGCGGCTTCGGCGGGTCGCATCCACATGATCTCTAACGGTCTACCCTCTCCGACGGCCTATAACGGCGTGGAAGCGCCCATCTACTACTCGCGTTCCGACGACAACGGACGGAACTGGGTGGTGGAAGAGGTGCCGATCCCGGCGCTCTCTTCGACCTTGGGTATTGATATTATTGGTGGAGACGCTTACGCCATCTACGCTCGCGACAGCATCGTGGCGATCGTGACAGGTTCAGCGTTCAGCGCCTTAGTACTGCTAAAGTCTACCGACTTCGGCGACACGTGGGACGGAGAGACTATCTACCAAGCCAGCTACCTCAATCCCACCGGCTTGCAGTACGTCTTGTTCGGCGACGGAGCGGGTGGCGGCGATGTGGGTACGGAAGGGCCTGACGATGCCATGACCGTGTACATCGATCCCAACGGGATGGTGCACACGGCGGCGGGTCGTGTCTGGGTCCAGCTCGATACGCTGGCAGATACTCTCACGGGCACTTACTATCCTTCTTACGATCCGGGTATTCTCTACTGGAACGAGAACATGGCCAACATGGAGGTGATTGCCGACGTGTTTGACTCAAACGAAGACGGTGACACGACCTTCACTAGTGATGCCGGACTCGACAGCTACGGCTTCTACGGTGCCATCGGTATCTGGTCGCACCCGCAGATTACCTTCGACGCCCAGACGAGCCGTGTGTTCGTCACGTTCGATGGTGGTACCGAAGACTTCTTCGAAGAATACCAAGGTGTTGAGCAGATCGTGAGGGATATCTACACCACGGTCGGCTACGTGGACCCCGAGACGGACTCAATCGTTTTTATCGATCGCAAGCCGGTCAATATCATCACGGACCTGGAAGGTTTGGTTGAAGGAGAGGATGACGCCCCGGGCAGCCTGAACGAAGAGGTGTTCGTCGCGACGGTGCGTGAGGTAGGCGCGGACCGTAAGGTTCACATGGTCTTCCAGTCGGACCAAAACCCCGGCACGGCGGTGCAGGCTAGGGCCAATACGACCATCGATCCCGACCCGATCGACTTCAACGAGATTCTTTACTACGGTATGGATGTGGATTCGGTGTACAGATTCCTCAGCGATTTCTTGCCGGACGTTGTGATCTCGGCAGATAAGCCCAGCACCGCGTTGCCGATCAACGTCTTCCCGAACCCGACGCCGGGTGCCTTCACGGTCGATTTCTCGCTGGCAAGCGCGGCCACGGTGTCGGTGCAAGTCCGGAACCTGCTCGGCCAGGTGGTGTACGAAGCGCCCGCGCGCGACTACGGTGTGGCGACGCACCGCGTACGTCTGCACCTGGACGATGCCCCCGCCGGCCTCTACACCTGCACGGTGATGGTCGACGGACAGGCCCACAGCCGAAAGGTGATGAAGCAGTAAACGGTAGTAAACCGACGTAAATAAAAAGCCCGACCGTCTGCACGGTCGGGCTTTTTCGTGTGGGCGTCTCTTCTACAGTCCGAATGCTGCCTGAATTTTTTCTACGTAGTCGAGCTTCTCCCAAGTGAAGCACTCCACTTCGCGCTGCTCGCGGCGGCGTGTCTCTTCGCGCACACCGTCGTCGCTCTCCCGCACCTCGATGTAAAACAGGTCTACCGGCAGCATGTTCGTCTCGCGGCCCATGTGTCCGTAGGCCGCCGTGCCCGAGAAGATTGGGTTCTTCAGACCAAACCGCTCGACGATGGCCTTAGGCCGCAGGTCGAACAGTTCCCACAGGCGCGTAGCGATCTCGCCGTCGTTCATCTGCAGGCGGGCCGTGCCGTAGGTGTTCACCGTCAGCGAGACCGGGTCAGCCACTCCGATGGCGTAGGCCACCTGCACGAGCGCCTCGTCAGCCACACCGGCGGCCACCAGGTTCTTAGCGATGTGGCGCGCTGCGTAGGCTGCCGAGCGGTCCACCTTCGAGGAGTCCTTGCCCGAAAAGGCCCCACCGCCGTGGGCCCCCTTGCCGCCGTAGGTGTCAACGATGATCTTACGGCCGGTCAGGCCCGAGTCGCCGTGGGGGCCACCGATCACGAACTTGCCCGTCGGGTTCACGTGGTACTTGGTGTTCTCGGTGAGCAGGTGCTCCGGGATCACGCGCTTGATCACGTGCTCGATCACGTCTTGCTTAATGCGGGCCAGCATCTGGTCGTCGGCGGCGCGCCGGGCGGCGGCGTGCCCCTCGTCCGTGTCGGGGTGTGCGGCCCAGTCGGGCTGAATCCAGTCGTCGTGCTGCGTGGAGACCACGATGGTATCGACCGCTACCGGTCGCTGATCGTCGGCGTACTCGATGGTGACCTGCGCCTTGGCGTCGGGGCGGAGGTAAGGCATGGCTTCGAAGCCTTCGTGGCGCAGCCGGGCCAGCTCTTTCACTAGCTGGTGCGAGTAGGCAAGCGCCATCGGCATGTATTCGGGCGTCTCGCAGGTGGCATAGCCGAACATCATGCCCTGGTCGCCCGCACCCTGCTCTTTGCCTTCCGCCTCGTCGACACCTTGGGCAATCT
>JBARYS010000426.1:0-3337 GCA_049648155.1 Catalinimonas sp.
GTTGTGGCTCAGTCGACATGGTGGAGAACTACATGGACTACACCAACGACCAGTGCATGAACATCTTTACGGCCGACCAGGTGGCACGCATGCGCACCGTGCTTGAGCTGAGTCCGCGCCGCCGCGAGCTGAGCACGTCGCCCGCCCTAGCACCCGAACCGGTGGCCCCGCTGGCCAACTTCTCGGCTCCCAGCACGGTCATCTACGCCGGCAGCAGCCTGGAGTTCGTAGATCAATCGGTCGGCTCCCGGACGTGGAACTGGACTTTCGAAGGGGGCACTCCCGGCACCACGACTGCGTTCTCGCCGACGGTGACGTACGACGCGCCGGGCCTCTACGACGTGCAACTGATCGTCGGTAACGACTTCGGCGTCGACACGCTGCTGCGCACCGATTACGTGCAGGTGCTCGCGGTGGCTCCCTGCGACACGTTCGCTTCGGTGACGAACGCGCCCCTGACGCTCTACTCCGACCCCGACGGCGGCTACGTCTCCGGCCACAACGCAAATCTTGACCAAGCGAAGGCCGAGGCGTTCGAGCCTCCGCCCGGTGGCAGCGCTCTGACCGGCATGACGATGCGCTTCGGCCGGGTCGCAAACAGCAGAGGCACCAGTCAGGGGCAAGTAGCCCTCTGGGCGGACGAAGGGGGCGCACCCGCCGCCACGCCTTTCTTCACCACCTCGTTCCGCCTGCTCGAAGCGAGGATCGACGTCCTGCTCGACCGCCCCACCACGGTGCTGTTCGACACGCTGATCCGCCCCACGGGTACCTTCTACGCGGGCGTCCTGCTCGACTACGGTCAACCTGGCGATACGGTCGCGCTCCGCACCACCGAAGACGACGGCGAGGGCGTTTCGACCGCTTGGGAGCAACTGGCCGACGGCACGTGGCTGCCCTACGACACCGCAGAGGGGCGCGACCTGGCCGTGTCGCACGCCGTCGCGCTACTGACCAGCGAGCAACCCCCCAGTGCCGACTTCGTGGCCGACGTCACCGAGATCTGCGCCGCTCAGGCGGTGCGCTTCAGTGTGCCTGCTCCCAGCGGGGGCACCTCGTTCCGGTGGGAGTTTCCCGGCGGCCTGCCCGCCACGTCGTCGCAAGCCTCGCCGACGGTCGTCTACCGCGAGGAGGGCAGTTACGACGTGCGCCTCACGGTGGTCGGCGAGTGTGGAGGCAGCATCACGAAGGAGCAAACGGCGGTGGTCACGGTGCGCGCCGCCGCTTCGATCGAGCTGACCACCGAAGCGCTCACCATCTGCCAGGGTGGATCGGTGCTGGCCACGGCGGCGGGGGCCGACGCTTACGAGTGGTCCATCGCGGCGGGGCCGAGCGTAGGTAGCGGTGAATCGCTGCGATTGGCCCCCGACACCACCACCACCTACGTAGTGACCGGCTTCGATGCCACCGGGTGCCCCGCGCGCAAGAGCTTCACCGTGGAGGTAACGCCCAATCCCACCGTGGTCCAGACGAGCGGCACAACGACGGTCTGCCCGGGTGAGAGCATTGACCTGGTGGTGGCAGGGGCCGAGAGCTACGTCTGGCTGCCCGCCGAAGGGCTCACGGCGACCGACGGGGCCACGGCGACGGTGACGCCGCCGTCGACCACGACCTACTCGGTGGTGGGTACCAGCGGCAACGCGTGCGGCGACACGCTGAACATCACCGTCGAGGTGTTGCCCACGCCCACGGCCGCCTTCACGCCCGCTTCGGATACGGTCGCGATCGGTCAGGCGTTGTCGTTCACCAACGCCTCGACCGCAGCGGAGACCTACGCCTGGGACTTCGGTGACGGACAAACGGCCGACGACGAAACGCCAAGCGTGACCTACACTACGCCCGGCACGTACGTGGTGCGACTGGTGGCCCGGAACGGCGACTGTAACGACACCACGACGGCGACGGTAATCGTAGAACAGGTCGTCTCGGCGGCCGGGGCGTTGCAGCGCAGCGTGCGGGTGTTTCCGAACCCCACCCGCACCACCGCCCGCGTGGAGGCCGACGGCGCGCGCGTGGAGACGGTACGGCTGCTGACCATCACGGGCGTGGAGTTGCGCCGGACGCCCCGCGCCGAGGTGCCCGTAACGGACATAGCGGCCGGCCTTTACGTGCTCGAAGTGCGCACCGACCGGGGCGTGACCTACCACCGCCTCCGCGTCGAGTAAACGTTTCTAGAAACAGAGTGTGGCCGTTGTCTTCGGACGGCGGCCGCGCTTTTTCATTATCTCGCAAGAAGCGTGGCACCTATCCGCCGTTTTCCATATTTTTGCGGTCCGAATTTAAAATCTGATCCTCATGGCGAAGAAGGGGAACCGCATCCAGGTCATCCTGGAGTGCACCGAACATAAGAACAGCGGCCTGCCGGGCACGTCGCGTTACGTGACCACCAAGAACCGGAAGAACCACCCGGAGCGGTTGGAGCTGAAGAAGTACAACCCCGTTATGCGAAAGCATACGGTTCACAAAGAAATTAAATAGGTCTAACGCCGGATTTCGGGGCGGCAGGCAGCATCCGGGCGGACATCCGTCGGGAGGATTCCTGCGGTCCGCGATCCTCAACCCTTGAAAAAACATGGCTAAAAAAGTAGTCGCTACCCTCAAGAAGGCCGAAGCCAGGAGCTTTACGAAGGTCATCAAGTGCGTGAAGTCCGAGAAGACCGGCGCTTACACGTTTCAGGAAGAGATCGTACCGTCGGAGTCCGTGAAGGATTTCCTGGCGCGTAAGTAGTTTCCGCCTCCCGGCGAACGAACAAGGAAGTCCTCCCCACCCGGGGGGGCTTTTTTTATTTGTTCACAATCGGGTGCCCCTTTTTACTTTTCGCCTCCTACCCTTTCCCACGAATCCCATGGCGCTGTTCAAAAAGCTCTTCGGCAAGGAGAAAAAAGAGAACCTCGACAAAGGCCTTGAGAAGACCAACGCGGGCTTCTTCGACAAGCTCAACAAGGCCATGCTGGGCAAGACGCACGTCGACGAGGCTGTGCTTGACGACGTGGAGAACGTGCTGGTGCAGTCGGACGTGGGGGTGGACACGACCATCAAGATCATCGACGCGCTGGAGGCCCGCGTGGCCCGCGACCGCTACGTGAGCGCCGCCGACCTCGACAAGCTGTTGAAGGACGAGGTGGCGCAACTGCTGAACGCCACCGAGCCGAGCGGCACGGCGGGGTTCGAGCTGACGGCCTCTCCCTACGTGGTGCTGGTGGTGGGTGTGAACGGCGTGGGCAAGACCACGACCATCGGCAAGCTGGCGGCGCAGTTCAAGAGTGAGGGCAAGCAGGTGATTTTGGGCGCGGCCGACACCTTCCGGGCGGCGGCGGTCGACCAGCTCAAGCTTTGGGG
>JBARYS010000427.1:0-4065 GCA_049648155.1 Catalinimonas sp.
GAAAATCCTGATTGCCAACCGCGGCGAAATCGCCCTGCGCATCATCCGCACCTGCCGGGAGATGGACATCAAGACGGTGGCCGTCTACTCGACCGCCGACAAGGACAGCCTGCACGTGCGTTTCGCCGACGAGGCCGTCTGCATCGGCCCGCCCGCCAGCGTACATTCCTACCTCAACATCCCGAACATCATCGCGGCGGCCGAGATTACCAACGCCGACGCCATCCACCCCGGCTACGGCTTTCTGTCGGAGAACGCCGAGTTCTCGAAGGTCTGCCAGGTCTACCGGATCAAGTTCATCGGCCCCTCGCCCGAGATGATCGACGCGATGGGCGACAAGGCCTCGGCGAAGGCCAGCATGCAGCGGGCGGGTGTGCCGACCATTCCCGGCTCCGACGGCCTGCTGCCCTCGCTCGAAGTGGGCAAGCGCATGGCGACGGAGATCGGCTACCCCGTGATCTTGAAGGCCACGGCGGGTGGCGGCGGGCGCGGCATGCGCATCGTTAAGGGGCCGGAAGGCTTCGAGAAGGCCTGGCGCGACGCCCGGCAGGAGGCGGGTGCGGCCTTCGGCAACGACGGCCTCTACTTGGAGAAGTTCATTGAAGAGCCGCGCCACGTGGAGGTGCAGGTGGTGGGCGACGGCACCGGCAGGGTCAGCCACCTCTCGGAGCGCGACTGCTCGGTGCAGCGCCGTCATCAGAAGCTACTCGAAGAGACGCCCTCGCCGGTGATGACCGACGAGTTGCGCGAGCAGATGGGCGAGGCGGCCGTGCGCGGGGCGGCGTCGATCAACTACGAGGGGGCGGGTACCATCGAGTTCCTAGTCGACAAGCACGGCAAGTTCTACTTCATGGAGATGAACACGCGCATCCAGGTGGAGCACCCCGTGACGGAGGAGGTCACCGACTTCGACCTGATCAAGGAGCAGATCAAGGTGGCGGCGGGCGGCACGGTGTCGGGCGAGAACTACTACCCTCGGATGCACGCCATCGAGTGTCGCATCAACGCCGAAGACCCCGGCAAGGGCTTCCGGCCGTCGCCGGGGCGCATCACGAACCTGCACCTGCCCGGCGGCCACGGCGTGCGCGTCGACTCGCACGTCTACGCCGGCTACAGCATCCCGCCGCACTACGACTCGATGATTGCCAAGCTGATCGTCAGCGCGCAGAGCCGCGAGGAGGCCATTGTCCGCATGAAGCGCGCCCTGCAAGAGTTCATCATCGAAGGTGTCAAGACGACCATCCCGTTCCACATCAGGCTGATGGACGACGCCCGCTTCCGCTCGGGGCACTTCGACACGAGCTTCCTCGACGACTTCGACTTCCGGGGGTTGTAGCAGGGGCAGACCTTAGCAAGTATTTCGGCTCATCTGCGGCGGTGGACCAACGCGGCACCGGTGTGCTCCAATTCGTCTCCCACGGCGCACAGGAACGCGACGCGGCCCGCCTGGCCGAGAACGTAGCATCATCCTTTCGCTGTATCCGCCCGAGTATCTCCACCAGCAGGTCCCGGTCGTGCCGGCTCTTTTGTTGCCCACGGTGCTCGGCTGTGACGGCGGGCCGACGTAGCGGATTGTTGACGTACTTTTTCCACCTGCTACAGCTCCCGCATCAACACCTCGTAGAGCCGCACCATGGCCTCGATGTCGGCGCGGTGCACCTTCTCGTCGGGTGAGTGCACGTGGTCTTCGGGCGCGCCCACGAAACACCAGTCTACCGGGTAGGGCGACCGTTGCACCTCCTGGCCGTCGCTGCCGCCGCTGCCTTCGACCTCGATCTGGTAGGGCACGCCCGACGCCTCGGCGATGCGCAGGACACGCTCCACGTAAGTCCGCCGGGGGATGCTCCGGTCGCGCATGGAGACGGCCACGCCCTCGCCCGCCCGGACGCCCTCGGTGACCCAGGTGATGTCGGAGATGAGCGCCTGTTTAATGCCCCGGGTCTCGTAAAGATGTTTGATGAGGTAGGCCACCGAGCCGCCGCCGTGCTCCTCCCAGCACGAGAAGGCAATCACGCCGTCTTGCAGCGTCTCGGCCACGCGTAGGGCGTTCCAGACGCCCAGGCGGTTGTCGAGGTAGCAGCACTGCACGTAGTCTTCGGTGAGGCGGAAGTCGGGCTTGTAGGTCAGCTCGGTGCCGGGCGCGATGGCGCGGGGCGCGTCCACACAGAGGATCTGGCCGGAGTCGTCGGCGACGAGCGTCGCCTCGACCTCGCCCCGGGCGTCGCGGCCCACGAGTTTGGTGCCGTGGGGGGCGTCCGGCCCACCGATGGGCACCAGCTTGTTGTCGTAGCGCACGGTGTAGCCGACGGTGTCGAGGTGGGCGAAGATGACCGTGCGCGGCTCGCCGAACACCAGCATTATACAATCCTGCCACTCGGGGCCGGCCAAGACCTGCGGTGGCTGCTTCCACCCCGCCTGATGCCGCCGTACGTACTCGAGCACGAACTTTGTGACGGCCGTCTCGCTACCGGCGGGGCCTGGTATGTGGCACAGTTTTTCTAGTAGATTCATGAATTAATGCACTTCGCTTCGTTGTTGCAAACTTCGGTGCGTGGGTCGTACGATACGCCCGCCACGCCGCGTTTTATCTCCATGTTGCCGCTTATGTCTAACCGTCCGCTCGTTCTCGCTCTGCTGCTCGCCTTGCCGCATCTGGCCATCGCCCAGTTTGCCACCGAAGACGTGGACCGCATCTGGATGGGCAATCCCGACATCCTGCTGACCAACATGCAGGTGCAGGTCGACGTGACGCAGGCGGTGCAGGACCTTTACAACTTCAAGTTCGACCGCGCCGAGAAGCAGTTCCGCTGGCTCCGGCAGTCGCACCCCGAGCACCCCCTGCCGTACTTTCTGCTGGGGCTGAGCGAGTGGTGGAAGATCGTGCCGAACACCGACGACGAGCAGTACGACGAGCGCTTCCTGGACTTTATGGAGCAGAGCATCGACAAGGCCGAGGCGATTCTGGACCGCGACGAGGACAACCCCGAGGCGCACTTTTTCCTGGCTGCCGCCTACGGTTTTCAGGGGCGACTTTACTCCGAACGTAGCCAGTGGCGGAAGGCCACCTTCTCGTCGAAGCGGGCGCTGAACCACATGCAGGCCAGCAAAGATAAGGCGGAGCTTAGCCCCGAGTTCCTCTTCGGCGACGGCCTCTACAATTACTACCGCGAGTGGATTCCAGAGAACTTCTTCTGGCTCCGTCCGGTGGTGGCGCTCTTCCCCGACGGCGACCGGGAGAAGGGGCTGGCACAGCTCAGCGAGGTGACGCGCGACGCCTTCTACACGCGCACCGAGGCGCAGTACTTCCTGATGCAGATCTACAACGGCGAAGAGAACCGCCCCGACCTGGCATTTCCCATTGCCCAGGAGCTGAACGAGGACTTCCCCGACAACGCTGCCTTCCAGCGCTACTACGCCCGGATGTGCTTCCAGCGCGGGCTACTCGACGAGACCGAGCGCGTCTCGCGCGAGATGATGGACAAGATCGACCGGGGCATGCCGGGTTACGAGGGTGTGAGCGGCCGTTATGCGGCCTTCTACTTGGGCCACATCCACCGGTACCGTTACCGCGACCAAGAGAAAGCTAAAGGCTACTTCGAGCAAGCGTTGGCGTTCGCTGAGTCGACCGACGACGAGGAGATGGGCTACTACCTGCACTCGCTGGCGAACCTGGCGCGCATCGCCAATCAAGAGGGCGACGTGGCGTCTGCCCAGGGCTACTACAGGCGCATCAAGAAACACGCCGAGCGGAAGCACAGCACGCACGAAGAAGCCCGCGAGTACCTACGGAAGCATTAGGTCGTGTTGGCATATAATCTGCTGATGCTTTCGGCGCTTCTTGCGCCGCTTTCGTTGGCCGATGCGCGGCCTAGGCGGCCCCGCAATCGCCCGCCTCAAGCGTCTTGACTACGCGTAAAAAGACGCGCGAAACCATCTGACATGTCAACACTCAACACGACTTGCGGTCCGTTTCAAAAGGCAACGAAGAACACCTTTGAGGTCTTGCTGGACGTCGCCGGCGAGACCTTGGAAGTATGTCACCGCGAGACATCGTCAGTTGTGATC
>JBARYS010000428.1:0-3361 GCA_049648155.1 Catalinimonas sp.
GCGCGTACGCGAGACGAACGCCGCCGGGTGCCCCGGCCCGTGGCGGGAGTTGCTTGTTGAGGTGGTCGAATTGCGGCTGCCCACCGTGTTCAGTCCGAACGGCGACGGCCGCAACGACGTGCTGAGCATCGCCCTGCTGGAGCAGTTCGAAACGACCAAACTAGAGGTTTACAACCGGTGGGGGCGGCACGTCTGCACCCGAGCGCCCTACGACGGCACCTGGGACGGCGACAACCTGCCCGCCGGGACCTACTTCTACCTGTTGCAAGCCGGCGGGCAGACCTTCCGCCGCTGGGTGCAAATCATGCGGTGACCGGCGCTACCGTTTGCCTTCACAGCACAGAGATCGGGAGAGCGTAACCGCCGAACGGCACCCCTTCTGGTGAAAGGGTGCCGTTCGGCGGTTGATTTGCGCCGGGGCGCTCGTTCGTTACTGCGACAGCTTCACGATCAGATCGGCGGTGCGGTTCGAGTAGCCCCACTCGTTGTCGTACCAGCCGACGACCTTCACCATCGTGCCCATCGCCGAGGTCTGCTCGGCATCCAAGATGCACGAGTGCGGGTTGCCCACAATGTCGATCGACACCAGCGGCTCTTCCGAGTATTCAAGGACGCCCTTCATCTTACCGTTGGCGGCACTCTTCATCGCTTCGTTCACCTGCTCGGCGGTCACCTCTTGCTTGAGCAGGGCCGTCAGGTCAGTCACCGAGCCGTCGGGTGTAGGCACGCGCATGGCGATACCGTCGAGCTTGCCCTGCAGGTGGGGCAGCACCAGCCCCACGGCGCGGGCGGCACCTGTCGAGGTCGGGATGATCGAGAGGGCGGCGGCGCGGGCGCGGCGCATGTCGCGGTGCGGGCCGTCTTGCAGATTCTGGTCGGCGGTGTAGGCGTGCACGGTCGTGATGAAGCCCTTCTCCATGCCGAAGGCGTCGTCGAGCACCTTCGCCATCGGGGCGAGGCAGTTAGTCGTGCAGGAGGCGTTCGAGAGGATGGTCTCGTCGCCGGTCAGGGTATCTTCGTTCACCCCCAGCACCACCGTGGGGATGTTGCCCCCCTTGGCGGGAGCCGAGATTACTACCTTCTTGGCACCCGCTTGCAGGTGCTTGCCGGCCCCCTCCTGGTCTACGAAGCGCCCGGTCGACTCGACCACCAGCGTCACGCCGGTATCGCTCCAAGGCAGGGCGGCGGGGTCGCGCTCGGAGAGCACCCGAATCTCGCGGCCGTTGATGTGCAGGTGGCTGTCGGTCGCGCTGATTTCGCCGCTGAACTTGCCGTGTACCGAGTCGTACTTGAACAGGTGGGCGAGCGTAGCGGTGTCGGTCAGGTCGTTGACGGCCACCACCTCGATGTCGTCATGGTTGAGCAGGGCGCGGAGGGTGAGTCGGCCGATTCTGCCGAAACCGTTGATCGCCACTTTGGTCTTTGCCATGGTTGGTAGGGGTTTATGGATTGCGGATGTGAAGCCCAAAGGTACGGGCCATTCCGCGCCCTCGTTACTTTTTCCGGCTTACAAAGGATTCCTTTCCCGATGAGTTTCGTCCTCGTCCGGCGGGAGCTTACTGTTATCCAAGCGCTTCCCGTCCGCCCACCGCCCGGGGTGAACCCCTCGGCTTATCGGTACTCCTTCCGGTAGGTAGACTTCAGCGCGGGCACGCCCCCCAGCGAGCGCTTGAACTGCATCAACCCCCAGTTAGGTACCGACGCATCGGTGCCGATGCCGAAGTCGAGGAAGCGGTAGCCCCCCGCTCGCCCCCAGTCGTAGAGGGCCTCATAGAGCAGCGTCACCGGGCTCCACCGGCGGTGGGCATCCTCGTCGCCGACGTAGAGGGTGTAGAGCAGGTCGTGGCGCACCACCACCACGCACGCGACGGCCACCAAAGCCCCCTCCCGCCGGGCGGTCCACACGCGGTAGTGCTCAGGCAGCGTCCGCACGGCTCGGGTGAGTTGTTCGGCGGTCATCGTCACGGGGTAGCCCTTCCGGTGGCGCGTCGCGGCGATCATCGCGTGCACTTCGGCGAGGTCGGCGGTCGGCTCTTCAGTAACCACAAAGGGCATCTCTGCGGCCCGGCGGCGGCGCTTGCGGGCGGTGTCGTGCAGGCGGTTCTCGAACGGCACGTCGCCTCGCAGCGGCAGGTAGTAGGTCAGGTCGGCCTGTGTCTGCCGGTAGCCGTGCGCGTGGAGCAGTGTCGCCAGCAGCGACTGCTGCCGAGGCTCAAAACAGTGCGGCGGCGCTTTAATCTCGATGGCCCGCCACCCGCGTTCGCGCGCCGGCACGTCGGCTTGCGCGAGTAGTTCGTCCAGGCGCTCGGGTGGCAGGTCGGCGGCGAACTGCGGCCCGCCGAACGTGGCGCGGCGGGGGCTCCAGGCCACTCCTGCGTGCTCGTAGAGGTGCCAGACGGCCTCGCGTTGCCCCGTGCGCGGGTGGTGCAGGGCGAGTGTATGCCGTCCGGGCAGGTCTTGCAGCGCCAGAAACGCCGGTCGGTTAAAGAGGTAGAGCTCGTCGTCGGACATAAAAAAAGCGACGGGCGGAGGCCCATCGCTCAAAATTCTCGAATCTTAACAATTTCTAACCTGCCTTGCGGTAGCGCTGCTTCATGGCCGTGACGGCCGCCGGTTGCAGGTTAATGACGCGCATCCAGTGAAACAGACGGATGAAGGGGAACACCGGGTCAAACTCCCACCACTTCACGGCGAAGTTGGGGCGCAGCGGCAGCTTGTGGTGGTTGTTCTGGAAGAGCTCTCCCATCATCAGGAAGTCCAGCACCAGCGAGTTGCGCGACTTGTCGTTGTTGTCAAAGTTCTGGTAACCGTACATGTGGCCCGCCCAGTTGACGATCGCGCCGTGCACGGGCCCCATCAGGAAGTGGATCGGCAGCAACAGGTAGAGGAACCACATGCCCGACGGCACGAAGGCCACGTAGAACAGCACGTAGAGCGTGCCCCAGAACACGCGCGAAATCCACGACGAGCCTAGGCGCTCCATCCACTCCCAGACGGGATAGTTGCGGTCGAACTGCATCGGCACCTCGGCCGTCTTGTAGGTGAAGCCGTTATAGATCTCCTTCGTCTTCCACATCATTTCGAACAGGTTGCTGCTGTGGTGCGGCGAATGGGGGTCCTTTTCGGTGTCGCTGTAGGCATGGTGCATCCGGTGCAAAATGGCGTAGCCGCGCGGGCTCAGGTACGACGACCCCTGCGTGACGTAGGTCAGCGTAAAGAAGGCACGCTCCCAGAATTTGCTCATGGTGAACATCTTGTGGGCCGCGTAGCGGTGGAGGAAGAAGGTCTGGCAGAAGAGCGACAGGTACCAGTGCAGTACGAAGAAGACGAGAATGGCGACCACGACGAGGGGGTTGGTTAG
>JBARYS010000429.1:0-3223 GCA_049648155.1 Catalinimonas sp.
ACCTAATACAATCCCACACACATGGCCTTCCGAAAAAACAAGAAGCTGAACCAAGACTTCAACCGGGTTACCATTAGCCTGGCTTCGCCGGAATCGATTCTGGAGAGCTCGCACGGTGAGGTGACACAGCCCGAGACGATCAATTACCGGACATATAAGCCCGAGATGGGTGGCCTGTTCTGTGAGCGGATCTTCGGGCCGGTGAAGGACTGGGAGTGCCACTGCGGCAAGTACAAGCGTATCCGCTACAAAGGAATCATCTGCGACCGCTGCGGCGTGGAGGTTACCGAGAAGAAGGTGCGTCGCGAGCGCATGGGCCACATCGAACTGGTGGTGCCCGTGGCGCACATCTGGTACTTCCGCTCCCTACCCAATAAGATCGGTTACCTGCTGGGGCTGCCTACCAAGAAGCTCGACCAGATCATCTACTACGAGCGCTACGTGGTCGTCCAGCCGGGCGTCAAAGCCGAAGACGGCATCAACTACCTCGACTTCCTGACCGAAGACGAGTACCTCGACATCGTCGATAAACTGCCGGGCGACAACCAGCGCCTCGACGACACCGACCCGAACAAGTTCATCGCCAAGATGGGGGCCGACGCGCTCGTGACGTTGCTCGCGCGCATCGACCTCGACCAGCTCTCGTACGACCTGCGCCACTCGGCCGCCAACGACACCTCGCAGCAGCGCAAGGCCGAGGCCTTGAAGCGGCTGAAGGTGGTCGAGGCGTTCCGCGACGCCCGCACGCGCGTGGAGAACAAGCCCGAGTGGATGATCATTAAGATGGTGCCGGTGATTCCGCCGGAGCTGCGCCCGCTGGTGCCGCTCGATGGCGGTCGCTTCGCTACGTCGGACCTGAACGACCTCTACCGCCGTGTCATCATCCGCAACAATCGACTCAAGCGCCTGATCGAGATCAAAGCGCCGGAGGTGATCCTGCGGAACGAGAAGCGGATGCTGCAAGAGGCCGTCGACTCGCTGTTCGACAACTCGCGGAAGGTCAACGCCGTCCGCGCCGAGGGTAACCGCGCGCTGAAGTCGCTCTCCGACATGCTGAAGGGTAAGCAGGGGCGCTTCCGGCAGAACCTGCTCGGTAAGCGTGTCGACTACTCCGGCCGTTCGGTGATCGTGGTAGGCCCCGAGATGAAACTGCACGAGTGTGGCCTGCCGAAAGACATGGCGGCCGAGCTCTTCAAACCCTTCATCATCCGTAAGCTCATCGAGCGTGGCATCGTCAAGACGGTGAAATCGGCTAAGAAAATCGTCGACCGCAAGGCCCCCGTGGTCTGGGACATCCTGGAGAACGTGCTCAAGGGCCACCCCGTACTGCTCAACCGGGCTCCCACGCTGCACCGCCTCGGCATCCAAGCCTTCCAGCCGAAGCTCATCGAGGGCAAGGCCATCCAACTGCACCCGCTGGTCTGTACGGCCTTCAACGCTGACTTCGACGGCGACCAGATGGCCGTGCACGTGCCTTTGGGCCACGAGGCCATTCTCGAAGCGTCGCTGCTGATGCTGGCCTCGCACAACATCCTGAACCCGGCCAACGGCGCGCCCATCGCGGTGCCGTCACAAGACATGGTCTTGGGCCTCTACTACCTCACTAAGGGTCGGAGGAGTACCGAAGACCACCCCGTGGTGGGCGAAGGGCGTATCTTTTACGGTCCAGAGGAGGTCATCATCGCGCTGAACGAGAAGCAACTCTCCAAGCACGCGCACATCAAGCTGCGCACGCAAATCCGAGACGAGGACGACAACCTGGTGACGAAAGTGATCGACACCGTGGCCGGGCGTGTGCTCTTCAACGAGGTGATTCCTAGGGAGGTCGGCTATGTCGACGAATTGTTGACCAAGAAGAAGCTGCAACAGATCATCTCGCGTGTTTTCAAACGTGTGGGTATGGCGAAGACGGCCCGCTTCCTCGACGATATCAAGGCATTGGGCTTCCACTTGGCGTTCCGTGGCGGCCTCTCCATCGGCCTCGACGACATCAAGATTCCCGACGAGAAGAACGCCCACATCGCCGAGGCGAAGCAAGAGGTCGAGGAGGTTTTGGCGAACTATCAGATGGGCCTCATCACCGACAACGAGCGCTACAACCAAGTGATCGACGTCTGGACGCGGATCAACACGCAGTTGACCTCGACACTGATGAACCAACTGGAGAACGACGACCAAGGCTTCAACTCGATTTACATGATGATGCACTCCGGTGCCCGGGGTTCGCGCGAGCAGATTCGTCAGCTCGGCGGGATGCGGGGACTGATGGCCAAGCCACAGAAGAACCTGCAAGGCTCGGTGGGGGAGATCATCGAAAACCCGATCCTTTCGAACTTCAAAGAAGGGCTGGACGTGATCGAGTACTTCATCTCGACGCACGGTGCCCGGAAGGGTCTGGCCGACACGGCCTTGAAAACGGCCGACGCCGGTTACCTGACGCGTCGTCTGGTCGACGTGGCGCAGGACGTGGTCATCAACGAAGCCGATTGTGGTACGCTGCGCGGCCTGGTGGTGAGCGCCCTGAAAGACAACGAAGACGTGGTCGAGCCGCTGGCCGAGCGTACGCTGGGCCGCGTGACTGTCCACGACGTACATAACCCGCTGAACGACGAGGTGGTGGTGAAGGCCGGCGAAGAGATCACCGAGGACATCGCCTTCCGCATTGACGATCTGGGCATCGACTCGGTGGAGATCCGTTCGGTGCTGACCTGCGAAACCAAGCGGGGCGTGTGCGCGAAGTGCTACGGCCGCAACTTGGCGACGGGCCTGATGGTCCAGCAGGGTGAGTCGGTCGGGGTGATTGCCGCGCAGTCGATCGGTGAGCCGGGCACGCAGTTGACGCTGCGGACCTTCCACGTGGGTGGTACGGCGTCGAACATCGCCGTCGAGGCCACAATAAAGTCGAAGTTCGACGGCATGATCCAGTTCGAAGACCTGCGCTCGCTCGAAACCGAAGACAAAGAGGGCAAAGTGAAGCAGGTCGTCATGGGCCGCTCGGGTGAACTGAAGGTCGTCGACTCCAATAACACCAGCAAAGTGCTGATGTCGAACGTAGCGCCGTATGGCTCATTCCTACACGTGAAGGAGGGCCAGATGGTGAAGAAGGGCGACGATCTCTGCAACTGGGATCCCTACAACGCGGTCATCCTTTCGGAACTGAACGGCAACATCGTCTTCGAGTCGATTGAAGAGTCGATGACGTTCCGCGAAGAGTAGGACCGAC
>JBARYS010000430.1:0-1593 GCA_049648155.1 Catalinimonas sp.
GAAAAAAGCCTCGGTGCTATTCCCAGACGTGCGTGCCCCCCTCGCCACGGAGGGTCAGCCGGGGGTCTCCTGCGCTGCGTGCTTCTACTCGCCCCACGAGGCGCGCCTCTACACCGAACGAAGCGGCGATCTCCACGGCGGCGGCGGCGGTATCTGGGTCGGTGTAGATCTCCATGCGGTGCCCCATGTTGAACACTTGGTACATCTCGCGCCAGTCGGTCCCGCTCTCCACCTGGATCAGGGCGAAGAGCGGCGGCACCGGAAAGAGGTTGTCTTTGATGACGTGTCGGTCGGTGTCGGCGAAGTGTAGCACCTTGGTCTGCGCCCCACCCGAACAGTGCACCAGGCCGTGCAGTCGGTCGCGGTGTTCGGCGAAGAGCGCCCGCAGCACGGGCGCGTAGGTGCGCGTGGGCGAAAGCACCAGTTGCCCCACGTCGAGCGGCGTGCCGGGCACCGGGTCGGTGAGGCGTTTCGAGCCACTGTAGACCAGTTCGGGCGGCAGGCCGGGGTCGAAGCTCTCGGGGTAGCGGGCGGCATAATCCCGGTGGAGCACATCGTGACGCGCCGAAGTGAGGCCGTTGCTACCCATGCCGCCGTTGTAGCGGTCCTCGTAGTGCGCCCGCCCGAACGAAGCTAGCCCCACGATCACGTCGCCGGCTACGATGCGGTGGTTGCTGATCACCTCGTCGCGACGCAGGCGGGCGGTCACGGTACTGTCGACCACCACCGTGCGCACCAAGTCGCCCAGATCGGCCGTTTCGCCACCCGTACTCCGGATGCCGACGCCCAGGTCGCGCAGTTGTTCGAGCAGCTCCTCGGTGCCCTCGATCAGGGCGCGGATCACTTCGCCGGGCACAAACCGCTGGTTACGGCCGATGGTGCTGGAGAGCAGGATGCGGTCGTATGCACCCACGCAGAGCAGGTCGTCGAGGTTCATCACCAGCGCGTCCTGCGCCACGCCCCGCCACACGGAGAGGTCGCCCGTTTCGCGCCAATAGAGGTAGGCCAACGATGACTTGGTGCCCGCCCCGTCGGCGTGCATCACCACGCAGTAGTCCGGATCGCCGGTCAGAGAGTCCGGCACCACCTTGCAAAAGGCCCGTGGAAACAACCCCTTGTCGACGTAGCGGATGGCGGCGTGCACATCCTCCTTCGTGGCCGAGACCCCCCGGCGGGCGTAGCGATCGCTCATGGTGCAAGGTTAGCATCTTCGGTCGATAGTCACGATGCGCTCCGTAGTCGATGCCGGGCCGGACGCTTCCGGTCCGTAGTCTATGGTCGATGGACTTCGGTCTTCCGGCCTTTGTCCAAAGTCAGAGTTCGGCAGGCCATTGACCAATCCCTACTCCCCCCGCTCGCGAATCACCCGCCTCAGGTTGCGGATGGCTTGCTCGGCGCGGACGGAGTCGAGTTTCTTCAGGCTCTTCACCATTCGGTCGCGCTCTTCGATGCGTATGCTGGCGTGGCTGAGCAGCAGCAGCAGGTCGGCGCGCTGCTTGGCGGAGGCGGCTTTGAGCTTCGACGAGGAGGTGTCGTTGCCGGGAGTTGGGTACGCCACCGGAGCCTCGGCCGCAGCGCCGGCGGGTTCGGGGG
>JBARYS010000431.1:0-2691 GCA_049648155.1 Catalinimonas sp.
TCTCGATGGCGTGCAGGTCTACCTCCGCCGCCTCGTCGAGGTCCTGCGCGTAAAAGCGGGCGCGCTGCGAATCGTTGGGCGCGAGCGCGAAGCGGATCTCCCGGTCGATGGCCGCCGGCAGCACGAAGCCCTCGTTGTAATCGGTGTGTTCGCCGATCAGATTGATGCGCCCCGGCGAGCGCACCAACAGCGTAGGCGTGCGCCCGTAGCGATCCTTAAAGCTTTCGGCAATACCGTCTTTACTCATGGTGGTGGGATTTTAGTCGATACGGGGCCGCCCGTACCGATTGATCAGCGTGGCTTGGTCATAATCTCCTGATAATCAGGACGTAGCAACTCTATGGCCGTAGCTAGGTCGTGTTGACATATAACCTGCTGATGCTTTCGGCGCTTTGTGCGCGTATTCTGCGCCGCTTTCGTTGGCCGATGCGCTACCTAGGCGGCCCCGCAATCGCCCGCCTTAAGCGTCTTGACTACACGCAAAAAGACGCGCGAAAGCATGGAACCGTTTTATACGTCAGCACGACCTAACAATTTATCGTCAGAAGTTGTGTCGGTGATCGGTAGTAGGAAGCGTAGTCGATGCTCTGCTGACCAGGTCGCGGCACACGGCCGGGGCGGTGGTAATTCTGTCGAGGAGTCTCATGGATTGGTTTACCAAAACAACGCGTAAATCGCGGCGATGATCATCATGATGCCGATGGAGAGCACGTTGAACACCTTGCCGGTGTGGAACACGGAGCGCGGCACCTCGATGGCCTTCGCGCTGGGACGCTTGCTTTCGTAGAGCGAGATGCCCACCATCACGGCGACGATCACCAAGAACACCACGCCCATGCGGTCAATAAACGGCAGCGCCGGCGTGAGCGCCTTCAGACCCGCCGAGAGCGGAATGGTCAGGATGGCTCCCCAGAGGGCGGCGTTGGCGGTGGTGCGCTTCCAGAACAGCCCCAGCAGGAAGATCGCCACCACGCCCGGGCTGACAAAGCCGGTGTACTCCTGAATGAACTGGAAGGCCTGGTCGAGCGTGCGCAGCGCCGGCGCGACGAACACGGCGATCACCAGCGCCACCACGGCCACGAGGCGTCCCACCGAGACGAGCTTCTTCTCCGACGCCTCGCGGTTGATCATGTCTTTGTAGATGTCGATGGTGAAGATGGTCGCCGTCGAGTTAATCATCGACGCCAGCGACGACACCACGGCGGCGATCAGCGCGGCGAAAGCCAGCCCCTTGATGCCCGTCGGGACGAAGTTGGCCAGCAGCCAGGGGTAGGCGTCGTCGGCCTTGTCGAGGGGGGCTTCGAGCACGAAGGCGGCGATGCCCGGAATCACCACGATGAGCGGCATCAGGATTTTCAAGTAGCCGGCGAAGGCCACGCCCCGCTGTGCCTCGCTGATGCTCTTGGCCGCCAGCGCCCGCTGGATGATGTACTGGTTGCAGCCCCAATAGTTGAGGTTGGCGATCCACATGCCGCCGATCAGCACCGACACGCCCGGCAGGTCCTGGTAGTGCTCGGCGTTCTCGCCGTTCGGCGAGATGATCATGTCGAACTTCTGCGGGGCTTCGCGCAGCAGCGTTTGCAGTCCGCCGATGAAGCCCCCGCCCGGTCCGCCCACGGCTTCCAGCGCCAGGTAGGTGGTGATCAGCCCGCCGCCGAGCAGGAAGAACACCTGCACGACGTCGGTCCAGGCCACGGCCTTCAGGCCGCCGTAAATCGAGTAGACGCCCGCGAAGACGGCCAGCCCCACGATGCCCGCGAACAAGCTGATGTTGAACACGCTCTGCATGGCCAGCGCGCCCAGGTACATCACCGACGTCAGGTTCACGAACACGTAAACCAGCAGCCAGAATACCGCCAAACTGGTGCGCACGCGCTTGTCGAAGCGTACCTCCAGGAATTGAGGCATGGTGAAAATGTTCTTCTCTATGAAGATGGGCAGAAAATACTTGGCAACGACCAGCAGCGTGATGGCCGCCATGAACTCGTAGGAGGCGATGCCCAGCCCGATGGCGAAGCCCGACCCCTGCATGCCGATGAACTGCTCGGCCGAGATGTTGGAGGCGATCAGCGACGCGCCGATGGCCCACCAAGTGAGCGACTTGCCGGCCAGAAAGTAGTCCTGAGAGGTCTCTTCTTCGTCGCCTTTGCGGCGCGAGACGAACAGCCCGATGCCAATGATCAGCAGGCAGTACGAAATGAAGATGACGTAGTCGATGGTGGCGAACTCCATGTGGTGGAAGCGGTGGGTTTGAGGTGGGAAACGAGAGCCGTTCGTGGGCGCGGATCGGATCGCAGCCTACACTCTGACAGGCAAACATAGTCCATTCCGGCGGTGCAGGCTAACATTTTTCCCCGTAAAAATCCCCGCCGGTGCGCACAGACGTTTGCCCTTTCGACTCGGGGCGTTCTCTACCTTTGGCCCATGCCGACCCTCCTCCCACTCCGTCTGCCGGTGCTCCTTCCGCTCGCCGTGCTGTGTGCCTGCGGCGGGGGCGACGAACGCCCGCCCGGCCCGCCGCGCCTCTTCTACGTCGGTGCCGACCGCACCGGACCAACCCCCGACGACGCCGTGCTGGACGCCCTACGCGCCGAACTCGCCGCCGACTCCGTGCTGATCGAGGTGTTTTATCTGGACGCCGCCCGGGGCGACTCGGTGGCCGTCGCCGCGCGGGCCTTCGAGGCGCACGGG
>JBARYS010000432.1:0-5474 GCA_049648155.1 Catalinimonas sp.
GTGCAGCGCCACGGCCCCCTCGCGCACCCGCGCGGTGCGGCGCAGTTGCCCGCCCGGCCCGAAGCGGTAGAGCGACTGTGTGTGCGCGTCGCCCAGGTAGAAGCCGCCGCCTTCGGCGAACTGCACCAGGGTCGTGCTAGGCGGAGAGAGGCGCAGCCCGGGCCGACGGACCCGAAAGGGAAAGTCGCCGGCCGTCGCCCCCGGGTCGGTGGGCGGCGTGGTGTCCGCGTAGGTGATCCGATCGTCCCGTCGCAGTGAGTCGGGCGCGGCGTCGAGGTAGTACGTCCGGATGCGTTGCCACTGCTCGGCCGTGATCCAGGGGTCTTTGGGGAAGATGTTCGCGGCCTCTACGCGCTCACCGCCGGGCCCGGCTTCGATCAGGTTCAGGCGGACGCTGTCGTGTGGGTAGATACCCATCATGTAGCCCATGCGCGGCAGCATGTACTCCTCCCAAGTGGCTTTGTCGAGCAGCGTGGGGTCGGGCAGCAGGTGGCACGATTGGCAGTAGGCAGCGGCCAGGGCCTCGCCGGTGAGCAACTCGTCGGTGGGCTTTTCGGGCGGTGGGGTGGAGGTGCAGGCGTAGAGCGCGGCGCAGAGCAGCGGCAGGAGCGAGCGTGTCACGGCGGGGCGGTAGAGCACGGCGTAAAAGTAACCGCCCACCCCGGAGTGGCGGTGCCGCGCTCCGGCAGCGAGCACCCCGGCGCTCCTTACCTTTGCCGCCTCACGTCTGCCCCCTACATGAAACCTACGCTACAACTGTATGACACCCTCGACCGCCGTAAAAAGCCTTTTGAGCCACTAAATCCGCCGCACGTAGGCATGTACCTCTGCGGCCCGACGGCCTACAGCGACGCCCACCTCGGCCACGCCCGTTCGGGCATCACGTTCGACGTGCTGCTGCGCTACCTCCAGCACCTGGGCTACCGCGTGCGCTACGTCCGCAACGTCACCGACGTGGGGCACCTGCAAGACGAGGTGGCGGGCGAGGGCGAAGACCGCATCGCCAAAAAGGCGCGGTTGGAGCAGTTGGAGCCGATGGAGGTGGTGCAGCGCTACATGAACAACTACCTGCGAGATATGGACCGGCTGAATGTACGCCGCCCCAGCATCGAGCCGCGCGCGTCGGGCCACGTGCCGGAGCAGATCGCCATGATCGAGCGTATCTTGGCGGCGGGCTTTGCCTACGAGGTGGGTGGTTCGGTCTACTTCGATGTGCCCAAGTACCACGCCGAGCGCAAGAGCTACGGCGAGTTGTCGGGCCGCGTGGTCGACGACCTGCTGGCGGGCACGCGTGAGCTGGACGGCCAGGAAGAGAAACGCAGCCCACTCGACTTTGCGCTCTGGAAGCGGGCCGCGCCCGAGCACATCATGCGGTGGTCGTCGCCCTGGGGCGAGGGCTTCCCCGGCTGGCACCTGGAGTGCTCGGCGATGGGCAGCAAGTACCTCGGCGAGCAGTTCGACATCCACGGCGGCGGCCTCGACCTGCTCTTCCCGCACCACGAGTGCGAGATCGCCCAGTCGAAGGCGGCCCACGGCACGGCCCCGGCGCGCTACTGGATGCACAACAACCTGATCCTGATCGACGGCGAGAAGATGAGCCGCTCGAAGGGAAACTTTATCACCCTGCAACAGTTCTTTGCCGGCGACCACCCCCGCCTCGAAGAAGCCTTCAGCCCGATGGTGATCCGCTTCTTCATGCTACAGGCGCACTACCGCAGCACGCTCGATTTTTCGAACGACGCCCTCCGCGCCGCCCGGAAAGGATACAAGAAACTCATGAACGGACTGCTGGCGCTGCGCACGCTGCGCTACCCCGACACCCCCGGCGAGGGCAACGAAAAGATCGCCCACCAGGTCGAACAACAGTGCGCCGCCTGCGCCACCGGCATGGACGACGACCTCAACACGGCCGTCACCATCGCGGCGCTGTTCAACCTCACCAAGCGCATCAACGCCTTCGCCGCCCAGCCCGACGCCGCCGGCACGATACCCCGCGAACTTTTCGACCGGATGCGCGACACGTACCAGACCTACGTGCGCGACGTTCTGGGCCTGGAAGAAGAGCGCCCCGATGACGCCGGACCGCTCATCGACGCGCTGCTCGACGTTTACAGCGAGGCGAAAGCGGCGAAAGACTACGACCGCGTGGACCGGATCCGGGCGAACTTCCGGGCGCAGGGCATGATTGTGAAAGACACCAAACAGGGCGTAACGTGGGGGTACGAAGAGTAGAGAGTACGGAGTATTTAGTATCGAGACGCCGAATTCTCCGACGGCTTCAAACCCTTGGAGGGTTGCTACTGCCGGCGTTGCTGCTCTTCGTGACCGGCTGCGGCGGTGACAAGGGAGGACGCCCGCCGGCCCTGGCGAAAGAGCCGCCGCCGCTGGTGGAGACGCCCACGTTCGACGCCGACTCGGCCTACGCCTACGTGGCCGCGCAGGTGGCCTTCGGGCCGCGCGTGCCCAATACGGCCGCACACCGGGCCTGTGGCGACTACCTCGCGGACCAGATGCGGCGCTTCGGCTGGGAGGTGCAAGAGCAGGTGTTCGTGGTCGATGCGTGGGACGGCACCCCGCTGAACGGCCGCAACATCATCAGCACGTTGAACCCCGACGCGAGTAAGCGCATCTTGCTGATGGCGCACTGGGACACGCGCCCCTACGCCGACCAAGACGACGAGCGGCAGGACGAGCCGATTCCGGGGGCGAACGACGGCGGCAGCGGCGTGGCTGTGCTGATGGAGGTAGCCCGTGTGATGGGTATGGACAGCGTGCCGCCGAACCTTGGCGTCGACATCATCTTCACCGACGCCGAAGATTACGGACAGCCCGAGAGCGACCAGGAAGAGCAGCGCGACACCTGGTGTCTGGGGGCGCAACACTGGGCGCGCAACCCGCACCGGCCAGGCTACGGCGCTTACTTCGGGATCCTGCTCGACATGGTGGGCGGCGAGGGTGCCCGTTTCTACCGCGACCAGATTTCGATGGAGTGGGCTCCCTCGGTCGTGAAGCGCGTCTGGGACACGGGGCACCGCCTGGGGTACTCGGCCTACTTCATCAACCAGACCGCCGGCGGCCTGCTCGACGAGCACTACTACATCAACCGCATCGCCCGCATCCCGATGATCGACATCATCGAGCACGACCCCGCGCAGCCGCAGTACTTCTACCGCCACTGGCATACGCACAACGACGACATGGAGAGCATCGGCCGGGAGCCGATGCGGGCCGTGGGCGAAACGCTCTTGCAGGTGCTCTATCAAGAGGCCCAACCCGCTGCCTGATGGATTCGCTGCTGGCACCGCCGCCGCTGCGTGCGGGCGATCAGGTACGTATGGTGGCCCCGGGCGGCTTCGTTGCACCCGAGGTGGCCGACCGCGCCGCGTCGGAGCTGCGCAGTTGGGGACTGGTGCCCACCGTCGGGGCGCATGCCCTGCGCCGTCACCACCGCTTCGCCGCGCCTGATGCTTCGCGCCTCGCCGACTTACAAACCGCCTTCGACGATCCCGACGTGCGGGCGGTGCTGGCGCTGCGCGGGGGCTACGGCACCGCGCGGATTATCGACGACCTGGACCTGATGGGTTTCCTAGCCGCGCCGAAGTGGGCGGTGGGCTTCAGCGACCTCACGGTGTTGTTGACGTGCCTCGGCCGATGGGGCTACCAAGCACTGCACGCCACCATGCCCGTGATGTTCGATGCGCCCGGCGCGGCCGACGCCCTCGCGAGTCTAAAGCACACGCTGTTCGGTGGGGAGGTCGACTACCGGGAGGCCGGGCACCTGCTGAACCGTGCGGGCCGGGGCCGGGGGCTGCTGGTGGGCGGCACGCTCAGCCTGCTCTGTGACGGCATCGGTACCGCTACCGACGTGGCGACCGAGGGCAAAATCTTGTTTCTGGAAGACGTGGGCGAGCCCCTCTACAAGGTCGACCGGATGGTACGGCAACTGCAACGGGCGGGGCGGCTGCGCGACCTGACCGGGCTGATCGTCGGGCACTTCACGGACCTGGACGCCGGTGACCCGCCCTTCGGCGCGACCGTCGAAGAGATCGTCGCCGAGGTGGTCGGGGCCTACGCTTACCCCGTCGCCTACGGCTTCCCGGTCGGGCACGTGGGGCGTAACCTGGCGCTGCCCTGCGGACGCGAGGCGGAGCTGACCGTCGGGCGTGGCGCGGTGCGGCTCAAGACCGGGGGGAGTGGGGCGATCACCTGAGACAATCGCCGGCAGACGAGACTCAGGGCAGTCAAGGTCGCGAGATACTCTTTGCGAGAGAAATCATCCAAAGGCTCGAAATCTTCGTCTCAGAGCTTTTGAGGGGTTGGGGGGAAGTGATCGCAAGTCCTGCTAAGAAACCACCGCCCGGGGCAGCGTGTCGCGGCGGACGGTCTGCGCGCGGTCGGGGCCGGTCGAGACCAGCGTGACGGGCAGTGCCAAGTGCCGCTCGATGTAGGCCACGTAGTCGCGGAGGGCGGCGGGCAGGTCGTCGAAGGCGTGGCACGCTTCTAGACCACACCGCCAGCCGGGCAGCGTTTCGTAGACCGGCGTGACCGGCTCGGCGAGGAAGTCGTAGGGCAGTTGGTCGGTCTCGGTGCCGTCGGCTCGCCGGTAGCGCACGCAGACGGAGATCTCCTCGAAGCCGTTGAGCACGTCGGCCTTCATCATGAGCAGTTGCGTGACCCCGTTGAGCATGGCGGCGTATTTGAGGGCGGGCAGGTCGAGCCAGCCCGTGCGCCGCGCCCTGCCCGTGGTGGCCCCGAACTCGGCCCCCTCGCGGCGGATCACCTCGCCGGTGTCGTCGTGCAGCTCAGTGGGGAAGGGGCCGCTGCCCACGCGCGTGCAGTAGGCCTTGAAGATGCCGAACACCTCGCCGATCTGCCGGGGGGCGACCCCCAGCCCGGTGCAGGCACCCGCCGCCATCGTGGTCGACGACGTCACGAACGGGTAAGAGCCGAAGTCGATGTCCAGCATCGACCCCTGCGCACCCTCGGCCAGCACGGTCTGCCCGTCGGTCATGGCCTGGTTGATGAGGTACTCGCTGTCGGTGAGCGGCAGCGTGCGGATAAATTCCACCGCCGCCATGAAGTGCTCCTCCTCGTCGGGCAGGGCGCTCAGGTCGTAGTCGTACTGCCGCAGCGTAGCGTGGTGACGATCCACGAGGCGCGCGTAGCGGGCGGTGAAGTCGGGGGCAGCCAGGTCGCCCACGCGCAGCCCTACGCGGGCGTACTTGTCTTGGTAGGTGGGTCCGATGCCCTTCAGCGTGGAGCCGATCTTCTGGTCGCCTTTTTGTTGCTCGTAGGCGGCGTCCAGCATCCGGTGGGTGGGCAGAATCACCTGGGCCTTTTTTGACAACAGGAGGTTCTCGCGGACGGGCACGCCCTTGGCCAGCAGTACCTCCACCTCGCGGCGGAAGATGACCGGGTCGAGCACCACGCCGTTGCCCACCACGTTGCGGATGTGCCCGTGGAAGATACCCGAC
>JBARYS010000433.1:0-1738 GCA_049648155.1 Catalinimonas sp.
CCTGGTCGATGAGCGCCTGTGGGTGCTCGGCACGCACGCCGAGGGCGAACGGCTTGGCCTCGATGCGCACGCCGCGCCGGTGCAGCAGTTCGAACACGTCGCGCGCCGAGTGGCCCGTCGCCAGGATTACGCCGAGCCCCGCCAGCCGGTCGCCCGCCGCCGTGACCACGCCCCGCAACTCGCCGTTGCCAATCAGCAGATCGTCCACGCGCGTGTTGAAGTAGATCTCGCCACCCGCCGCCAGGATGCTCCCGCGCAGGGCGGCCACCAGCGGCGGCAGCTTGTTGGTGCCCACGTGCGGGTGTGCCTCCACCAGAATGTCGGGGTTGGCCCCGTGGGCGACCAGCACTTCGAGCACGCGCCGGATGTCGCCGCGCTTCTTCGAACGGGTGTAGAGCTTACCGTCGGAGTAGGTGCCCGCGCCGCCCTCGCCGAAGCAGTAGTTCGACTCGGGGTTGACCACGTGCGCCTTATTGTGGGCGGCCAGGTCGCGACGGCGGGCGCGCACGTCGCCGACGCGCTCCAGCACCACGGGGCGCAACCCGCGCTCAATGAGCCGCAGCGCCGCAAACAGCCCCGCCGGCCCCGCCCCCACGATCAGCACGGGGTCGGCGTGCCGCACGTCGGGGTACTCCCTTTCAAAGCTCATTTGCGGGGGCAGTGGCTCGCCCTGCGCCACCTCGACGACGAGGTTGACCTTGATGCTGCGGCCGCGCGCGTCGATGGAGCGGCGAGCCACTCGCCAGTGAAAGTTGTGCAGATGCAGACGGCGGCGCAGCTCGTCGTGCAGTAGCTCGTCGACAAAGGCCACCTCGGGCGGGAGTTGGAGTTGGTGTTGCTGGTACATGGGAAGGCGGTTGCCTTCCTGTAAAGGTAGATTGGGAGGAAGACGTTCTACGGTCTCTCGAAAAGGGCGAGCACTCAGTGTTTGCTCACCGGCACGCGGACGGGCCACCCGCCTACGCTTACTTCCAGGTGATACAGCCCGGCGGGCAGGCCCGACAGGTCGACCGTTTTGGACAAGCCCCGGTCGACGTAGCGACGCACACGCAGCGCTTGCCCCAAGGCGTTGCGCACCGCAATCCACTCGATGGCTGCCTCTGCTTCTAGTGTCACCTGGCCGCCGGTGGGATTGGGGTAGGCGAGCAGGCGCTCGGCGGTACGTAGTTCCGCGTTGGCGATCAAAACTTCCCGGCATCTGGATGTATCAGTACAGCCTTGCTGGGTCACGGCAACGGCGTAGATACCACTCTCCTGAGCGACAAAGCTGCGTTCGCTTGCCCCCACGATGGGTGCAAAGCCATCCTGACAATCAAGCCATTGGTAGGTAGCATTCTCCGCACGAGCCGTAATCGTCGCGGCATCACCGGTTATCACCGTATCGACCGACGTCATGGTGAGATACAGTGTGACGACGGAATCGCAGCCGGCGGCGTTGGTCAGCGTGAAAATGGTCGTGTCGGTACTCTCCGTGTAAGTGATTCCGTCGATCCAAGTAAACGCCTCGCAGGCTGCTACGTTGTCGACGGCTTGTGTAGGCTCAAGAACAGTCAGATTCAGCGTTACGATCGAATCACAATCGTCGGTATCAGTTATTTTGTACGTCGCCTCACTGTTGCTTTCGGTAGTGTCAATTTAAGAGTGATAAGTTGTAGTTATACATAAAAAGCTTGATATGCAGCTCGTGCATAGTTTCGTTCTTTGAAAACGATAGAGTTTTTCTCACCAGCCTACCTAC
>JBARYS010000434.1:0-6702 GCA_049648155.1 Catalinimonas sp.
AGAACACGGCTGCCGCTAAACGTGAAGAGCGCAAATTTTTCACGGCACTACGTGAAGCAGAGTGGCTTAAACCGTTGCGCGCAGTTGTCCCCACCTCACTCAACCGCTTGGTGGGAAAGGCCGTGGGACTAAAAAAGATTGAGTATCCAGCGGCCACGCTTCCACCCGACTATCATCAGTACGTAATCGAATTTATGCGCAAAGACGCACATATCTTCCTGCAGCGCTACGGCAAACCCGCAGATTTTTGGTCCTTCGATGAAAGATGATCGCCGAGTACGTGTTCTTTTTATCACGTTGCTCTCTCCTGTGCCCCTGCAAGCACACTGCTTGAGTGTAATCTTTTAGTATTCCGGCTAAGTACCTGAGTTCGAAGTGTACGTTGCCGCCGCTGAAGATGCCCACGCGTCTTTTTGAACGTGACGCGGAACACCACGCTCTTCTACCCGGCGTCGGTCGGGTATCCTTCGGAGGAAGGGAGCGCCTCGTGCTACGCCCCTCTCAGCGTCGCCACCACGCGTTTTCCCATCGCTTCGGTACCGAGCAACTGCTCGCGGGGCGTGTGCGCGTCGGCCAGGTCGCGGGTGCGGAAGCCGGCTTCTAGGGTCGCTTCGACCGCGCTCACGACGGCCTCGGCCTCCTGCTTCAGCCCGAGCGAAATGTCGAGCAGTAGCGCCGCCGACAGCACACTCGCGAGGGGGTTCGCCAAGTCCTGTCCGGCAATGTCGTAGGCAGAGCCGTGGATGGGCTCGTAGACGGCCGTCTGGTCGCCCAGCGAGGCGGAGGCCAGCAGCCCCATCGACCCGGCAATCTGCGAGGCTTCGTCGGTCAGGATGTCGCCGAACAGGTTGCCCGTCAGCACTACGTCGTACGAGCGCGGGTCTCTGATGAGCCTCATGGCGGCGGCGTCCACAAACTGGTGCTCCACCTCCACGTCGGGGTAGTCGTGGGCCATCTGTTGCACCACCTCCCGCCAGAGGCGCGACGACTCCAGCACGTTCGCCTTATCGACCGAGGTCACCTTCCGGCGGCGCGTACGGGCCGCCTCGAACGCCCGCCGGGCGATGCGCTCCACCTCGCCCTTCGAGTAGATCATCGTGTCGAGGGCCACGGTGCCCCCCTCGCGGCGCTCGCGCGGCTCACCGAAGTAGACGCCGCCCGTCAGTTCACGGAAAAAAAGGATGTCGGCGCCGCGCAGCACCTCCGGCTTCAGCGGTGAGGCGTCGAGCAGCACGTCGAACAGCCGGATCGGCCGCAGGTTGGCGTAAAGCGCCAGCGACTTGCGCATCCGCAGCAGCCCTTGCTCGGGGCGCACCTTCAGCGTGGGGTCTTGGTCGTACTTCGGGTGGCCCACCGCGCCGAACAGCACGGCGTCGGCGGCGCGCATCTGGTCGAGGGTCTCGTTGGGCAGCGGGTCGCCGGTAGCTTCGATGGCTACGTGGCCCATCAGCGCCTCGTCGAAGTGAAACTGGTGGCCGTAGCGGTCGGCCACGGCTTCGAGCACGGCGCGACCCCAGCGGGTCACCTCCGGGCCGATGCCGTCGCCGGGCACGGAGAGCAGGTTTGCTTGCAAAGGAAAAGCGATTTAAGAGGGTAGGGGGGAATTGCTAAACGGCGTGCCGTAGCTCATACGCTTCGGTCTGTTCGCGTAGGCTCAGTAGGTAGTCGACGTCGTCGTAGCGGTTGAGCAGACAAGCCTTCTTGTAGGCGTTGATCTCGAACGAGGCCTGCGTGCCGTCGGGCAGGGTGATGGTCTGCCCCGGCAGGTCCACCCGGATCTGGGCGGTGGGGTCTTGTTCGACGACGGCGAAGATCCGGGCGAGGAGATCGTCCGAGACCTGCACGGGCAGCAGGCCGTTGTTGAGGGCGTTGTTCTTGAAGATGTCGGCAAAGAAGCTCGACACCACCACGCGGAAGCCGTAGTCGTAGAGAGCCCAGGCGGCGTGCTCGCGGCTGCTTCCGCACCCGAAGTTCTTGCCCGCCACCAGCACGGTGCCCGCGTAGGTAGCGTCGTTCAGCACGAACTCCTTGGGTTGGCCGTCGGCGGCGTAGCGCCAATCGCGGAACAGGTTGTCGCCGAAGCCCTCGCGGGTGGTGGCTTTCAGAAAGCGCGCCGGGATGATCTGGTCAGTGTCGACGTTTTCGATCGGCAGCGGCACGGCTGAAGAAGCAACGGCGGTAAATTTTTCTTGTTTCATGGTTGATAAAGCTTGTCCCGAGTGGCGAGGCGGCAAGGTTAGGCATCCGGGCAGCGCAGCCCAACCGGCTGCCGGCCGCAGTCCGAAGCGTCTGCAAAAGTAGGAAAGGCGCATCAGCGCTCCGGCGCGGACTGTGCAGATGAACCGTGGTTGGTGCCGGGCGCGCCCCGTAATTCTACAAAAACGCCGGCTTATCCGGTCGTGTGCTCACCGCCTAGAGCCGTCGGACCGAGGGGAAGCAAATGAGGGCCGAGCGTGCCGTTGGGGGCAGGGGCAAGAAGGGAAACCTTGCCCGCAAGACGAAGTATAAAAGAGCACGGTAACAATACAATCACCATGAGACTCTTTTTTTGCGCGGCTCTTTTTTCCGCGCTGTCCGTAACGCCGGTCTTCGCCCAAGGGGGCGAGCAGGCACGTTTCACCGCCCGATATTTCTTCAAACCCCGCCCGGTGGCGCGGGCCGTCACCTTCTCACAAGCCGGGTTCTTTGACCTGAAGCCGTTGGTGGTGCTGCCGGCCGCCGAGATGTACCGCTACACGCCGGAGGTCAACGAGAGGTCGCGCGAGTTCGAGTTTTTTCCGGGTGTAGGGCTGGGCATCACCGTGCAGAACTCGGTGGTGCGCGACGAGTACAACTACGCCCGCTTCGGCATCACGCCGATCATCCTCTACGTCACGGGCAACACGGTCAACCAGAGCCCCGTCGACCTGTCCGTCGGTAGCTCGGTGGGCTTCTTCAACAACCATCTGCAGATCGGATATCGGTACCTGCTCAGCGAAATGGAGGACCGCCAACGGATGTCGCTGACGGTTGGGCTGGCGCTGAACCTCACGCAGAACGTGACGATCCCGCTGCTACGCCGCAAAAGGCCTGTCGGCATCGACAACTAGCAACGGCACGCCCGTCTGAGTTCGACCGGTACTTCCGGCGGCGGCCGTACGCGTGCAACGTGGAGATGCACCCCGGCGTTAGGTTTGCGAACAACCGTTCGCACGTTATGAAAATGCCGCTTCTTTTCGCTTGCTTGATCCTGGTGAGCTGCGCCACTGCCGAGGAGCAACGTACCGACGCCACGTCCGTCGAGCAAGAAGATAAGGTTGAAGAAGCCCCGCCGCCCGTGCCGGTGGTGGGAGCCGCCCGCCTCGAAGCGTACCTGCCCCTGCTGACCGACCGACGCGTGGGGCTGGTGGTCAACCACACTTCGTTGATTGAGCCGGACTTGCACCTGGTCGACGTGCTGCGTAACCGTGGCGTCGAGGTAGTACGCATTTTCACGCCTGAGCACGGCTTCCGTGGTACCGCCGCCGACGGCGAGCACGTGAAGAGCGGCGTAGACGCAGCCACCGGTTTGCCCATCGTTTCGCTCTACGGCCGCAGCCGGGAGATGACGGACGAGCACCTAGCGGGCGTCGACGTGGTGGTGTTCGACCTTCAGGACGTGGGCACACGCTTCTACACTTACATCAGCACGATGCACTACGTGATGGCTGCCTGCGCCCGCCTGGGTAAGCTGATGGTGGTGCTCGATCGCCCTAACCCGAATGGCTCGTTCGTAGACGGCCCCATTCGCGAGGAGGCGCACCGCAGTTTCGTGGGGATGCACCCGATTCCCATTCTGCACGGCATGACGGTCGGCGAGCTGGCGCAGATGATCAACGGCGAGGGGTGGCTGGGCGAGGGTCTGGAGGCACCTTTGCAGGTGGTTGAAGTCGAGAACTACACGCGCGATACGCCCTACGCGCCTCTGGTGCCGCCCTCACCGAATCTGCCGAACTATCGGGCCGTCCGCCTCTACCCGACGCTCTGTCTGCTGGAGGGAACCACGCTCAGCGTAGGGCGCGGCACGCCGTTTCCGTTTCAGGCAGTGGGTGGACCCTCGTCCGACTACGGCATGTTCACCTTTACGCCCGTTTCCACGCCGGGCGCTTCGCCACACCCGCCGCTGGAGGGGCAGCAGTGCTGGGGCGTAGATTACCGTGACAGCGACCTGGTAGGCTTGTCGCTGCAGCCACTGCTCACTTTCTGGCAGAACTCGCCCGACAAGGAGAACTTCTTCCGCGACTACATCCACCTGCTGGCGGGCACCGCCCGGCTCAAAAAGCAGATTGAAGAGGGCTATACCGAAGAGGAGATTCGCGCCACTTGGGCCGAGGGGCTGGCCCGATTCCGCGCGCAGCGCCTGCCCTACCTGCTGTATGAGTAGGCACAAAAAAAGCCACCCCAATGGGGGGCGGCTTTTCCAGACGAACTAGTCGATCCGATCCGGCAATCAGCGGAGGCTCAACTTAGTAGTTGCGCTCCGTGGTGTCGGCTTCGTTGGTGGAGATATTTTCCACGTCCACTTCGGTGCTGCGCACCGTGTCGCTGATCACCTCTTCGCGCTGGTTTACCTCTTTATGGAGGCTGATCTCTTCCTTCACACGGGCCTCTTTGCTGACCACGGCCTCTTCAGAACGCTCGGTCATTTCGATGGTGCCCTCTTTGAAGCCACTCAGCTCAGCTTCGGTGGCGGGACGGTCCACCGACTTACGGTCGACGTACACCTCTTCGGTGCGGAGGCGCAGGCTTTCCTGGACCGGCTTCTCGACGATGCGGCTGTGCACCCGGAGGCCACCGGTGGTCACCTCGCGCTTGCCCACTTTCATGTTCTCTTCCACGACGGCCACCGAGTCGTCGGCGTTCATGTTGTTCGTGGTTTCGAAGTCCGTGTCGGTGTAGCCGAGGCCGGCGTAACCGGCTTCCGTGTAGCGGTCGTCGTTGTAGCTCTCCATGGGTGACAGGTTGTTCTGTCCACCTAAGGCACCGTGTTGGTTCATGATGGCGGCGGCTTTTTTGGCTTGCGACATCTCGTTGGTGTACACGGTTACGACGGTGTTGCTACCGGCGGCCGTCGAGTAACGATTCACGTCGTCGTCGTTGTCAAAGAGGTTTCCGAAGAAGCTCTTCACTTTATCGCTGGTATCCACGTCGCCGTCACCATCGTAATCGCCCGTGTGGCGGGTCATGCTGCCCTCGGCGATGTCGATGTGGTTGCGGTCGAAACCGGCGGACACTAATTCTTCTTGTGCTTTCTGTGCGTTGGTGGTGGCATTGAACATGCCGATTACGGTCTGAGCCATGATAAAAGGGGTTTTTTGTTAAAAAAAAGAGAAAATGATCCCGACATTTGCCGGGTAAAAACCGATCCGGAAGATCAGGTATGTTGGGGAGGCGTCGTCGCCTCGCGCTCTACGCGCACCTCTTCTTCACGAAGCGATTCCCGAAATGTCGCCTGCGTCTCTTCTCGACGCTGATGGATGTGCAACTCCTCCACGAGCAGCGTCCGTTTGACCACCACTTCGCGCAGCACCGGGACAATCAGCACGTCGCCTTCGTAGCGAGAGACAGGTATCTCGTCGACGTACCGATCAACCGGCACGCGTTCAATATCTACCTCGGTGTGCTGCAAAGGGACATTCAGCTCAACGTCTTCCGTTTTCACCTCTTTAGTGATGCGGACCCGCCCTTGCTCGACGCTCTTCTTCTCGACGTGCAGTCGTTCCTCGATAACGGGAACCGTCTCGGTCTCCACTATGGAACGAGCCGAGTCGGATGGAGAGGCGGCGGGGCGGTGGGTTGCTGCTGACATGATGGTCTGAAGTATGCGCTGCTCTTGTCTGTGAATTGCCGAATCTATCTTTCGGCGACAAATCTTACTCTCTCTAACGGGAGCTTATTTTTAGGTGTTACTAAGATTGAAAAAAAATATATCCCTTTCCGCTCGCTTCCGTACAGCTTCGTCGCGGCCGAGGAGTGCGCGGAAAAGAGTGACATTGCCCCGCAGGGCGTTCGAAGTGATTGCCTCAAATGCCTCGCGTGGCGATGCCGACCGTGGGAGGGCTTGGTGCCGCCCGTAACGTCCTACCGCTTTCCGGACCTTTTTGCCGATGGTGCCGGGGAGATGTGGCAACCTTACTTGCCGGATAGCGCACGCGCCGTCGGTCCACAAACTTTGTCAAGCCGCGACTGCGTGCCTCTTCCGGCGTCCTCTCGCAAAGGGTGGATCAGCACCGGATGAGTCCGACGATCACAAACTGAGCAGCTCTTTAAATCGGATGGCCTGCCGCCTGGAAATCTCGATGCGGTCGCCGCCCTTGAGGCGCACCACCAATCCACCGCTGAAGGAGGGCTCGATGTTCTCGATCATCCGCAGGTTGATGATGTGCTTGCGGTTGGCGCGGAAAAAGATGGTCGGGTCCAGCTTCTCGTCGAGGGCGTTGAGCGAACGCAGGATCAGCGGCTTGTGGTGGTCGAAGTGCAGCCGCACGTAGTTGCCGATGCTCTCGAAGAGCCGCACCTTGCCCAGCGTCACGAACCAACACTTGTCGCCGTCCTTCACGAACACCTGGTCGTTCTCGCCCAGCAGCTTCGGCTCGGTCATGCCGATGGGGCCGGCGGCGGACACCGGCACGTCGTCGGACTCCAGTTTCTTCAAGGCTGCCTCCAGCCGCTGCGGCTCAATGG
>JBARYS010000435.1:0-3451 GCA_049648155.1 Catalinimonas sp.
GCTTCCACTTGGCCGAGGCGTTGAGCACCAGCGCTTTGGTGGCAAGCTGCTGGTCGTAGAGCCGCGCCCGCAGCGGGGGGCGCTCGCCGCCCCGGTCGGCCACGAAGCTGCCGAAGTGCTCGAAAAAAGGCGCACGAACCCAATAAAACGCTTCCTTTTCGCGCTCGCTCAGGGCGGGGAAGACGCGCCGCACCTCGGCCGTGACGGCGTCGATGACCCGTAACAGGTTCTCTTCTGCTTCTGCGTGGCGACCCTCCGCCCGGTAGTTGATGCTCAGTTCGTGAAGAACCTTGTAGGTGTCGTAGCCCTCGTCCCCATAAGTCCGCCGTCGGATGGCCAACGCCACCGTGTCGAGCGCTTCGGCCCCATCGTAATCTCCCATGGCGCGCCGCACGTTGGCCAGGTTATTCAGGGAGGTGGCGTACTCGCGGTGCTCCGGACCGTACCTTTCGAGGTTCTGCTCCATGGCGCGGCGGTAGAACGTGTCGGCTTTTGGCAAGGCATTGTTCAGGTAATAGGCAGATCCCAGGTCGTTCAGGCTTCGCACGGTGATTCTGTGCTGCTCACCCAGGGTGCGGCTGAGGGTTTGGCAAGCCTCTCGGCTCAATGCTATCTTTTCTTTATAACGACTCCGCGAGTTTATGTGAATTGCCGAGTGTTCCAACAACGCATAAGCGTAATAGGCACTCTCGCGGCCGTAGAGCTCTTCGTATATCTCCCGCACCCGCAGTATGAGGGCTTCCGCCTGTTCGTAAGCTCCCATTCTCCTGTAGACGGAAGCTAGATTGGTCATGGCTCCCAGCGTAAAGCGGTGGCGCTCGCCGTGATTCTGTCGGGCCACCTCCAGCCCGAAGCGGAGCAGCGGCTCCGCGTCCTCGTAGCGTTTCATGTTGTTGTAAAGGATGGCCAGGTTGTTGGCGCTTCCCCCGTAGTAGGGGCTACGCTTGCCCCAGACGTCTTCCGCCAGTTGCATGGCTTCGAGGTAAGTCTCTTCGGCCCTGGCGAAGTAGCCCAAATCGCGGTAGAGTCCAGCCACGTAAAGCAGGCTGAACAGGTAAGAGCGGGTTTCGCGGCCCACCACTTCGGGCTTGATCGCCCTGGCCTCCTCGAATCGCGCCAGGGCGGTGTCCAGTTGCCCGTAGTCTTGGTAGCGATTGGCCAGATTGTCGAGTACGTCCACGTAGTCCACGTGGTTGGTGCCCACTTCGGCGCGGATCGAGTCGCGCAGCCGCTCCTCGTGGGCGATCGTCGCCGCCGGGTCGAGCACGCCGTCTACGAAGTACTGAGCGCCGACGGTGCGCCCCTCCGCCGAATAGATCAGCCGCCGGCCGTGCGGCCGCTCGGGGCGTTCGGAGATGAGCGAGTCGGTGCGCGTCCGCATCCGTCCGTCGGGAAAGTAGTCGACGACCGGCCCCACGGGGCGGCCGTCCACGTAGTCAGTGATCCGGTAGTAGTACGTACTTCCGCTGTCGGTAGTAGGCACCTGGTCCTGGTCGAGCATCACTGTCCAGCGCCCCTGCCGTAAGCTGTCGGCGTCGGTGCGGTTGTCGGCGGCGGGTACCTGGGCGGTCGCACAATGCAGCAGCAAGAACAGCGAGGCGGCAAACCACGTCCACCGGGCAAAGGATCGTACGGAAAGCATGAGGGGAAGTGAATAATCTGATGGAGTGAGATGACGGAATGTACCTTTTCCCTTCCGTTACCACAAACACGGCGTCGCACGGCACCCGTCGTCCGTCGCGAAGGGGTGACCATCTTACCTACCGGCCAACGTCAAGTACGCCCCGAGCGGGCTACTCCTCCGGAAAGTACCCCTCTAGGCCGGTGCGCTTCAGGCTGAGGGCCCAGAGGCGGCGGGCGTCGCCGGGGTCGTACGAACGCACCGACGAGCGCTTCGGACGGCAGCGGTCCCAGTACTGGCCGCTCACACCCCGCACCAGCGGCGAGGTTGCCAGGAAGACGTTGGTCTGCGCCCCTTCGGCGGGCGTGACGCCCCCCAGCCGCCGCAGCCGCCAGGCGATGCCGTGCAGCGAGATGGTGTGCTTCAGGCCGATGTCGGTCTTGACCAGCCCCGGCTGCACGGCGTTCACGGCGATGTTGTTCCAGCCGTGCTGCCCCAGCCGCCGGTCCAGTTCGCGCACGAAGAGCACGTTGGCGAGTTTCGACTGCGCGTAGGCCCGCAGGCCGTGGTAGCGATGCGTGAGGTCGATGTCGTCGAAGTGCATCTTCCCCTTGAAATGCGAATCGGAGCTGACGCAGACGATGCGCGCCTCGGGCGCGGCGCGGAGGCTCGGCAGCAGCTCGTGCGTCAGCAGGAAGTAAGCGAGGTGGTTCACGGCAAACTGCCGCTCGGAGCCGTCGGCGGTCAGCTCCCACTTCGAGAACCAGACGCCCGCGTTGTTGACCAACACGTCGAGTCGCGGCAGGTGCGCCCGCAGTTCGGCCCCCACGCGCCGTATGTCCGCCTGCGAGGCGAGGTCGCACACCACCACTTTGAGGTGGTCGGGCGTGGCGTCCGTCTCGGCCAGGATGCGCGCCACCGCCGCCGTGCCCTTCTGTTCGTTGCGGCACAGCATCCGGACGTGCGCCCCGCGCGCGGCCAGCGCCTTGGCCGTTTCAAAGCCGATGCCCGCGTTCGCGCCGGTCACCAAACAGATTTTGTCGTTCATCATGAGCGTAGGGGGCGGTTGATCGACGGCAAAGGTCACGAAATCGATCACACCCCCGGGCGCGAGTGTCGTCGTACCCGCGCGCGGCAAGCCCCGCGCGGGCAGAGCACGAACTCTGCGCCGGAAATCGGGTTATGAACTTACTCACCAAACACGCTTCCCGTCATGGGTATGATTCCCGTTGCTCTGCTGGTCACCGGGGCGTTCCTGCTCTGGGTCGGCGTGGCCTACAACAATCTGAAGGCACGCCGCGAGGAGATCGCCGCCCTGGCCGAACAGCCCGGCCGTCCGTACGACGTGGCCGTGCGGCAGTACAACGAACTCGTGCGGCAGATGCCCACGCGCATGGTGGCCCGCTGGTTCGGCTTCCGTGAGGTGTAGGCCCGCGCCGCCCTTGCGCCGGCACGTCTAACTTCGCGCGCCGTGCCCCGCCCCTTCGCCACCGACCTCCGCCGTACGTTCGTTCTCGCTTACCCCTTGGTGCTCAGCCAGTTGGGGCACATCATGGTGGGCGTGGCCGACAGCCTGATGGTGGGGCGGCTGGGCGCGGTGCCGCTGGCGGCCATCTCGCTGGGCAACAGCTTGTTTAGCCTCGTGCTGGTGACGGGCCTGGGGCTCTCGTTCGGCCTCACGCCCCTGGTGGCCGCCGCCGACGGCGAAGCGTCCGACGCCGCGAGCCGCCGTGCGCAGGGGGTCCTGCTGAGTAACAGTCTTTTCCTGAACGCCGCCTTCGGTACGCTGCTGGGCTTCGGCCTGAGTGCGGCCGTGCCGCTGATCTGGTA
>JBARYS010000436.1:0-3896 GCA_049648155.1 Catalinimonas sp.
GTCTTCAGCCCGTTGGGGTGTTGCAGGTAGACCGCGTTGCCGTAGCCGCCCTCGGCCACGCGCACGCGGTAGACGTGGCCGTCGGCCGAGGCGTAAACGGGCAGCCCCGTGCGCTGCTCGGTCTTAATGTCGAGGCCGCCGTGGAAGTGGTTGCGCCGCAGTTCGCCCATGCTGCCCGCCAGATAGTTGGTCTGGCCGGGGCGGATGGGAAAGAGGAAGTAGCCGCTCGGAAAGCGGGCGTAGTCGAACCCCTCGGGCACGGGTGGTGGGTCGCCGTGGGGAACTTCGGCGCGGAGTGTCCAGGTCAACACCACGCTCAACGTTACCAACCCCCAGTAGCTTCTCATTCGCATCTTGTTTTAGACTCGCCGCGCGGAGCTGATTACCAGCGGCTTACCTACGAACGGACGCCCCGGCCGCAGAGTTTACACCACCCGGCAGTCGAGCAGCTTTTGGTCGTCCAGGTACCCTTCCAGGTGGTCGCCGGGGCGCACGGCCGCTACCCCCTCCGGCGTGCCCGTGAAGATCAGGTCGCCGGGTTGCAGCGTGAAGTAGCGCGAAAGGTAAGCGACGATAAAGTCGAATGAGAAAATCATCAGCGACGTGTTGCCACGCTGGCGCGTCGCGCCGTTTACGTTCAGGTAGAAGTCGAGGTCTCGCAGGTCGCCGATCGTCGCTTTCGGCAGGAATCCGGAGACCGGGGCCGAGCCGTCGAAGCTCTTCGCCAGCGCCCAAGGCCAGCCGCGCTGCTTGGCGCTCTGCTGTAGGTCGCGCGCGGTGAAGTCCACCCCCAATCCCACGGCGTCGTAGTGATCCGGGGCGTCGGCCTCCGTCACGTCGCGTGCGGCCTTACTCACGCGCAACACCACCTCGATCTCGTGGTGTACGTCGTCCGAAAAAGCAGGGTGAGGAAAAGCGGCCCCGCCGGTGAGCAGGGCGGTATCGGGCTTAAGGAAGACGACCGGCTCGTCGGCACGCTCGTTTTTGAGCTCTTCGATGTGTGCCGCGTAGTTGCGGCCAATGGCTAAAATCTTCATGCGGGGCAAGGTAAACAACGCACGACCGTCGTCCGCCCCGGCGGGTGTCACTTTAGGTCGGCGGGGAGGCCGGCGGTGGTCTGAGGAAGCGCGGCCCGCGCCGTGGGGGCACCGGCGGTGGCCGACGGTGGCGGCGCGCCGAGGTGCACCAGCAGCATCCCGATCATCAGGATGAACAGGAATAGCAGAAAGTTCGAAATGAGCGACGAGCGGTCCATACCACAATGTAGAAAACAGAAAAGTACTTAGTGCTACCTAAACGCCGATCAGCCCTATAAACGTGTAAGAAAAAGTCGCTTTTTCAAAACAAAGAACCGGCGAAGGTGCTACCAAACCAACGTATTGAACTCCGCGTACGTCCGCCACAGCAGGTGCAGCCCCACCGCGATCAGGATCACGCCGGTGGTGCGGTTAAGCCACCGCATAAAGATCGGCGTGACGTAGGCACTCAACCGGTGGGCCAGAAAAGCTTTGAGCACGTCGGTCGAGAAGACGGTCAGCAGCAAGCCGCCGTAAAAAAGGAAGTCGTGCCAGTAGGTGTAGTGCGTGCGCAGCGCGATGGAGCTGGCAATGCCCACCCAGAGCAGTAGCACGGCGGGGTTGATGCCGTTCAGCAGCACGCCCTTCGTCACCTGACGGGCCGCGCCCCGCGCCCCCGGCGGCCCGAGTGTAGGTTTCTCGATCTCGACGCGCTTGAGCAGCGCGCCGATGCCGAACAAGATCAGCACGATCCCACCGAACAGGCCCAACCCCAAGTTGACCACGCCGTGGTTGTCGGCCACCCGCGAGATGCCGAAGTAAGTTACCGCCGCGTAGAGCGCGTCGCTCAGCGAGATGCCCAGCGCTAGCTGCACGCCCGCCCCGAAGCCCCGTTCCAGGCTGTTTTGCAGCAGCGCAAAGAACACCGGACCGATCATGACCGTCAGCAGGAGTCCGAACAGCACGCCGCTACTCAATGCTTGCACCATGGGCGGAAGCTAAGGAATTTTATGGCCCTCCTGACACAAGTACGTTTGCCAGTCGTCGATGAGGTTCTTCTTCAGCACGCGCGGAAACTTGTTCTGCCCCCCCTCCTTGCCGCGCTGCTTCATCCAGCCGTAGAAGAGACGCGCCGGCACCACGTGGACGTACACCTCTTTCAGGGCGGCGCTGCGCTCCACGCGGTAGTCGTCGTTAAGCTCGCAGAGCACGGCGTCGAGGCGCGCGCGCAGCACGTCGGGGTCCGGGGCGTCGTCGGTGCCGATCCACCAGCGGTGGGCGAACAGGGTGCCGTAGGGCACGCCCGCCACGGCAAACTCCTTGATGTCGACGTCCAACGCCTGCGCCACCTGCCGCACGGCGCGGTTCATGTTGTCGACCGACAGGTGCTCGCCGCAGAGGCTCAGGAAGTGCTTGGTACGGCCCGTGATGACGATCTCGCTGCGAGCGCGGTTTTTCAGCCGGACCGTGTCACCGATCAGGTAGCGCCAGGTGCCCGCGCAGGTCGACAGCAGCAGGGCATAGTCGACATCCTCTTCGATCTGGTGGATCATGCGCGTTTCGGGGTTGGCCACCAAGTTGCCGTCGGGGCTGAAGTTGCGCTCGTCGAACGGCACAAACTCCATGAAGATGCCGTTGTTGAGCACCAGCGACATGCCGTCGGGCTCGGGCCGCGACTGGTAGGCGATAAAGCCCTCTGAGGCTAGGTAGGTCTCCATGTAGTAGAGCGGATGCCCCAGCAGCTTCTCGAAGCCCTTGCGGTAGGGGTCGAACGAGACCCCCCCGTGGCAGTAGACCCGCAGGTTGGGCCACACCTCGTGGATGTTCTCGACACCGTAGTGAGCGATGATCTTTTCGAGCAGAATCTGAATCCAGGCCGGCACGCCCACGATCACGCCGATGTCCCACTCGCCGGCCTGGCGGGTGATCTCGTCGAGCTTGGCGTTCCAGTCCGTCTCGCGGGCAATCTGCGGCCCCGGCTTATAGAAGTGCTGAAACCAGAACGGAATCTGGCTGGCCTGAATGCCACTCAGGTCGCCCTCGAAGAAGGTGCCTTGGTGGTTCAAATGCGTGCTGCCCCCCAGCATCAGGATACCCTTCTCGAAGAACTCGGTGGGCAGATCGTAAAAGCCGAGCGTGAAGATCTGCCGCGTGCCGGTGCGCTGCATGGCGCGGGTCATCTCTTTCGTGACGGGGATGTGCTTGGTGGCGGCCTCCGAGGTGCCTGAGCTGAGTGCGAAGTAGCGCACCGTGCCGGGCCAGCAGACGTCCGGCTCGCCCGCCTTGGCGCGGTGCCAGTACTGCTCGAAGATCTTGTTGTAGTCGAAGATCGGCACGTGCCGCCGGTAGAGCTGGTAGAACGTGTCGCCCCGGTCGAGCGAGAAGGCCGCCAGCACGTCGCGGAAGCGGTAGGCCCGCCCGAACTCGGTGTCCTTGGCCTTGGTGAGCAGCTTGCGCAGCACCCGGCGCTGCATCTGCAAGGGGGTGGCGGGCGGCACCACGGGCGGCCGAAGCTGATCGCGCCGGCGTCTAATCTCGATACCCCGCTTGATGAGGTTTCCCAGGATGGGCATTTGTGAGCTAAGTCTGAGGTCTAAAGTCTGAACCGTGCCGGCGTGTCTTTGGCGGCCGGGTGTCTTGACCGGCGCGCTTGACTATGGGCTGCGTTATTGTGGCGGAATCTACGAACGGCGGCGTTGTCGGAAAGTCCGCCGGGAGGTGGCTAGGATGGCGGTGATCTTGCCGGCTTCCTTAGAGCTTGTCTAAAAAGTATCTTCCGCGGGGCGGCCCCCGCGCCTCACAATTATCTTTTCCCGGATGGCCGGCCCGCATCATACTTCATAATTTTTCGCATCGATAGCGCCGCGCGGGCGGCCCCGT
>JBARYS010000437.1:0-2738 GCA_049648155.1 Catalinimonas sp.
GCATCAGGTCCAGCTCACTTTCGATGAATTCCTGGTCTTTGATCAGGCTCATCGGAGCGGCGTTGGGCTTCAGCAGGCGGGCTTCCGACGAGATGAAGCTGATGTAAGCGTCGCTGGGCAGGCGGGCGTAGATCTCGTCATGGTTCCTCAGGTCGATCTGAAAATATCCCTCTTTGGGAATGTACATCCCTTCCTCACTGGTCACCTCGTAGCCTTCGTGAGTCAGACGAAACTCGGGCTCGGTCAGCCGAGTCTGCGCGAAGGCGGCGGTACCGCCCGTCAGCAGCAGCAGTAAGCAGAATACTTTATACATGTTGGCCTTGTGTAAGTAAGGTATGCGGGGGAATGCTCTCAAATTTAAGCGAAACCACGGAAAAATCTTACACCCTCCGCAGATAATTTAGGGGAAGTGAGCACAAAACCCGCTTGTAACATCAAATAAACAAAGAATTTCTCCCCCTCACGAAGTACCATTCACTAGGCAGTAGGCGTCTGGTCGGAGGTGCGGCAAGGATCAAGCCGGAACCCATCTTGAGAAACCCTCCCCCTGCACCAGGTACGGTCGGATGAGCGGATGTATTCACTATTTTAGAAGCACTCTCCCGCAGGATTCTTAAACTTTCTCAGGAATGACTATAATTCTTCGATACGTCCTCACAGTGCCGGTGTTCTTTTCGCTCTGCCTGCCCGCCTTGGCGCAGTCGGAGCGTACGCAGCAGCGCGCGCTCACGGCCTTCAACCAGCGGGCCTATGCCCGTGCTCTGCCCCTGTTCGAAGAGTTGTATGCCGCCGATCCCGACGACGCGGGCATAAACTACGGCCTGGGCGTGTGCCGCCTGGAAGCACTCAACGTCAACGAGCGCGCCGATGCTCTCGCCCCGCTGGAGCTTGCCGCCGCCGCCCCGGGTGCCGACGTGCCGCTCTACGTTCACTACCACTTGGCGCGGGCCTACCACCAGGCCGGCCGCTACGCCGACGCGGTGGCGCAGCTAGACAGCTTTATGATCCGGACCGATGCCGGCGACAATCTCTTGCCCACCACCAAGCTACTCCGACAACAGTGCCGCAACGGCATCAAGCTGGCGCAACGCGAACTGCCCGCCGTGATCATGAACGCCGGGGCGACACTCAACAGCAGCTTCACCGAGATGAGCCCACTGATCAACGCCGACAACACGACGCTCATTTACACCGCCGTACGCCCCGACGCCGACAAGCAGGGGGCGGCTGCTCACGAAGCAATCTACTCGGCACAAGGCAGCCTGAACGACTGGCACGACAACCAGCGCCTCGACCTGGGCGGCAAGCAACAGGTGGGGGCCGTAGCGGTGTCGCCCGACGGGCAGAGCATGTTGCTCTACGACGGGTCGTCGCACAAGGGCGATCTGTTTCAGGCCGAGCTGAGAGGCACCGATTGGGAGGGTCCGCTGCCGCTTGAGGTCCCGATCAACAGCCGCCACCGCGAGACCGGCGCGAGCCTGAGCGCCGACGGCCAGACGATCTACTTTGCCAGCGACCGCCCCGGTGGCTACGGCGGCCTGGACCTTTGGAGCATCAGCCGCGACGCCCGCAGCCAGTGGGGACGCCCCCGGAACCTGGGGCCGAGCATCAACACCGAGGCCGACGAGGCGGCCCCCTTCATCCACCCCGACGGCCGCACGCTCTACTTCCACGCCGACGGCGCACGCAGCGTGGGGGGACTGGACATCCTGAAAAGCCACCGGGTGGGCGACGAGTGGCAGCCCGCGCAAAACCTGGGAATGCCCATCAACACGCCTTTCGACGACGCCTACTTTGTCATCACGCCCGACGGCACCAAGGGCTACTTCGCCAGCGACCGCCCCGGCGGCTACGGCAGCCTGGACCTTTACTTCGTGGGTATTCCGGAAGAGATGAACATGGTGCCGCTCACGATGCTGAAGGGGCGCGTGCTGTCGGGCAGCGACCGTACGCCCGTGCGGACCGATATTCAGATCTACGACCGCGCCACGAAGCAGCCGATTCCACACGTGTACACTTCGAACGCCACCACGGGCCACTACCTGATGATCTTCCCGCCGGGCAGGGAGTACGAAATGTACCTCGAAGCCGAGGGGTACCAGCCGCAAATCGTCACGATCAAGGTGCCCCGGCAGGAGTACTTCTACGAGCTTTACCAAGAGATTTTGCTGATGCCCATCATGCAGTTCGACGCGCTGGTGGGGCAGGCGGTCTCGGTGCGCAACGCCTTCGAGGACGGCGGCCAGCCGCGCCGTAAGGTGACGCCCGACCCCAAGTTCATCAAGGAAGCGGAGCTCGTACAGGACAGCTTGGATGTGTTTGAACTGGTCGACAACATCATCGCCTCGGAAGACAGTGATGCCCTCGACTACCTGCTGGATCTGATGTTCACTTCGAACGGTATCGAAGAGGTCGACTTCGCCGAGGAGGAAAAGATCGAAGTGGTGTCGGGCCGCTTCTACTTCGAGGAGCGCGAGCCGGGTGAGGTGTTCGCCCTCGATCAAAACTCCGAAGCGCCGATGCCCACGCCCACCTTCGAGATCGACGTGACCAAGGTATACTTCGACGTGAACCGCGCCACGCTGAAGCCCGACTTCGCTCAGGAGCTCGACAACATCATTACGGCCATGCGCGAGAACCCCGAACTGGTGGTGCGGATCGACGGCTACGCGGACGCAACGGGCAGCAAAGAGACCAACAAGCGCCTTTCGAGCCAACGGGCCAACGCCGTACTCGAC
>JBARYS010000438.1:0-2573 GCA_049648155.1 Catalinimonas sp.
CGCACGCCCTGCGCACAGAAGCGCCGCGCGGCCGCCTGCGCGCAGAGAAACTGCCCCGTGAGGTTGACCTCGATCACCTGCCGCCAGTCTTCGACCGTCAGCTCCAGAAAGGGCGCGTCTTTCTGCACACCCGCGTTGGCAACCAGAATGTCGAGCGGCCCCAACTCGTCCATCCGCTCGAACATACGCTTCACGTCTGCCTCCTTGCTGACGTTGCCCGGCAAAGTCAGCGCTCGTACGCCGTGTTGCGCACGCACGTCGGCGGCGATGCGCTCGGCCGCTTCGTCGCCGCTGTGGTAGTTGATGCCCACGTGCGCCCCGGCGGCGGCCAGCGCGTACACTACCGCCTCGCCGATGCCCGAACTGCCGCCCGTCACGAGCGCCACCTGCCCTTTTAATGGTTCCATGGTTATTTGGCCTTTTGGTTTTTTGATTTGGCTGACGCGTCTACGAATGCTTCGTTGAAAGCCGTTGTCATCCCGCGCTTTATCTTGACGGGGCCGCCCGCGCGGCGATAGCGAAGGACCTAGCGCGGGATGACAGCAGCTTGTGGACAGGCGTTCCGGCGTTCCAGAGGCGTGAGCCAGTCAAAAAACCAAGCAGCCAATCAAGCAAGCAACCAGACAACCAGACAAACGTTTGCGGGGGCATGACCCATTCAGAACGAGCCTACCGGCCCATCGGCGACTACGGCGTGATCGGCAACCTGCACACCGTGGCGCTGGTGGGGCAGAACGGCTCCATCGACTTTATGTGCTTCCCCCGGTTCGACTCGCCCTCGCTGTTCGCAGCGCTGCTGGACCGGAAGAAGGGCGGCTACTTTCAGATTCAGCCCCTGCTGGACGACTACGACGTGCGGCAAATGTACTTGCCCGATACCAACATCCTGATGACGCGCTTTCTGGACGAGAAGGGCGTCGGTGAGTTGATCGACTTTATGCCGGTCAAGGAGCAGGAGAGCCGCTGCGTGCTGGTGCGCACCATCCGCTCGGTGCGGGGCACGGTGCGATACCGCCTGCGCTGCTGCCCACGCTTCGACTACGCCCGCGCCGAACACCACGCCGAGCAGGAGAACAACGTGACGCTGCTGCGCGCCGACGGCACCATGATACGGCTGTTCAGCAGCGTGCCCATCGAGGTGCGCGAGGGCGAGGCGGGACTGCCCGACGCCTACGCCGAGTTCGAACTGAGCGAGGGCGAGCACGCCGACTTCGTGATGGAGGCCGTCTCGGACGCCGAGGCCGAAGAGATCAACTTGAAAGCGTTTGTAGACGATGCGTTCCGGGAGACGAACGCCTACTGGAAGGCGTGGGTGGGGCGCATCCACTACCGGGGGCGGTGGCAGGCGGCGGTGAACCGCTCGGCGCTGACGCTCAAGCTGCTCACCTCCTACCACCTCGGTTCGACGGTGGCCGCCGCCACGTTCGGGCTGCCCGAGGAGATCGGCGGCGAGCGCAACTGGGACTACCGCTACACGTGGATTCGCGACGCGGCCTTTACGATGTACGCGTTCATCCGGCTGGGCTACATGGAAGAAGCCGACCGCTTCCTCGACTGGATCAAACGGCAGTTCGAAGAGGTACACGAGGGCGGCGCGCTGCAACTCATGTACGGCATCGACGGCCGCACGGACCTGAAGGAAGAGGAGCTCGACCACCTGGAGGGCTACAAAGAGTCGCGACCGGTGCGCATCGGCAACGGGGCGCACGGACAGCTACAGCTCGACATCTACGGCGAGCTGATGGACTGCATCTACCTTTACGACAAATTCGGCGGGCCCATCACCTGGGAGTTCTGGCAGAAGATGGCCGTGCAGATCGATTTCGTCTGCAAAAACTGGCAGCGCGCCGACCACGGCATCTGGGAGGTACGCGACGAGCAGAAACACTTCCTCCACTCTCGGCTGATGTGCTGGGTGGCGCTCGACCGGGCCATCAAGCTGGTACAGAAGCGCTCGTTTCCGGCCCCGCTCGACGTGTGGCGCAAAAACCGCGACCTGATCTACGACGATATCTACGAGCACTTCTTCAATGAGGAGAAGGGGGCGTTCGTGCAGTACCGAGACGGCGACGCGCTCGATGCCTCCGCCCTGCTGATGCCGCTGATGCGCTTCGTGAGTCCGGTGGAGCCGCGCTGGCTGCGGACGCTCGACGCCATCGGTAAGGAGCTGATCACCGACTCGCTGGTGTACCGCTACAAGACCGACGGCGGCGCGAGCGACGGCCTCGACGGTGAGGAGGGCACCTTTTCGATGTGTTCGTTCTGGTACGTGGAGTGTCTCGCCAAGGCCGGCCACGGCGAAGAGGCGCGCCTCTTTTTTGAGAAGATGTTGGGCTACGCCAACCACTTGGGCCTCTACGCCGAACAGCTCGACCTGCGCGGCCGCCAACTAGGCAACTACCCGCAGGCTTTCACGCACTTGGGCCTTATCAGTGCTGCCCTGGCCCTGCACGACCAACTCGAAGGCCGCCCCGTGGGCGTGAGTTAGAGCTGCGCCAAGAACTGCATCGTGTCGACACCGTCGGGGTAGTCGTCGAGTCGCGGCAGCCGGGCCTGGCCGAAGGGTACCGTCT
>JBARYS010000439.1:0-5606 GCA_049648155.1 Catalinimonas sp.
GCCCCCCTCGTGCATGTCGGCCTTGAAGCGGCGGAAGGGCACGTCGCTCACGTTGGCCCAGCGCGCGCCGTACCCCTCGAACGAGCGCGGCGAACCGACGGGCGCGGCCGGGTCGAAACGGTTATGCAGAAAGGGGATGCGGTCGGTCTTCGCCCCGCCGTTGTCCGACAGAAAGACGACCACCGTATTGTCGGCGCGACCGGTGGCGTCGAGCGTATCGAGCAGCCGCCCGATCTGCTGGTCCATCCGGTCGACCATGGCGGCGTAGACGGCCATCTTCCGCGCGTAGACGTCGCGCAATGAGTCGTCGACCTCCGCCCAAGCGGCCACCCGCTCGTCGCGCGGGCTGAGGGCGGCCCCCTGGTCCCAGAGTCCGAGGGCACGCTGCCGGGCGAAGCGGGCCGTACGGAGGCTGTCCCACCCCACACGGAACCGCCCCTCGTAGCGGGCGACGTCCTCCGGAGGGGCGTGCAGGGGCCAGTGCGGGGCGGTGTAGGCGAGGTAGAGAAAAAAGGGCACGCCGGCGTCGGCCCCACGTATGTACTCGACGGCCCGGTCGGTGAGCAGGTCGGTCAGGTAATGGAGGGTATCGGCCGGGCTTACCGGCACACCCTCGTCCCGCACACGAATCTCGTTACTGCCGTAGCGCCACGCGTCGCTACGGTAGGGTCGGAAGTCGTAGTAGCTGCCCGCGCCCCCCACAAACGTAAAGGCACGGTCGAAGCCCCGGTCAAGGGGCAGTTGCCCCGCGCCGCCGCCCACGTGCCACTTCCCCACGTGGTATGTCCGGTAGCCCGCCCCGCGCAGCACCTCGGCCAGCGTCGGCGCGTCGGCCCGCAGGTAGCCCTGGTAGGCAGGGTTGTCGGGCAGCGTGTAGTCAGTCATCGTGGCCATGCCCGCCCGGTGGGGGGTGCGGCCCGTCAGCAAGCTCGCCCGCGAGGGGCAGCAGCGCCCGGCGTTGTAAAACTGCGTCAGCCGCAGCCCCCCCTCGGCCAGCCGGTCCAGGTGGGGCGTCCGGATCACCGTCGCCCCGAAGCACCCCAGATCGGCGAACCCCATGTCGTCGGCCAGGATAAGGATGACGTTCGGCGGCGGGGGGGCGTCGTGTGGGGTGTCGGATGGCGCACAGGCAGCGAAGAGCAGACAGGCGGCGAGCAGGCGGCTGGTCATGGGGTGAAGTCGATGGATACGTCCGGCAAATCGTGAGGTGATCAAATTTCAATACAAATTGAACTTTCCAATCGTCAAGGAAGTGCAAAAGACAGATCAGGGTCGAAAGCGCCGTAAATAGGGAAACCGTTCGAAGTATGGAGGTGTACTACCTGACTGCCGTCCGAGGTTTGTAACCGCCGGGCGGCCCCACTCGGGCTTCCTCCCCCCTTATTGCCCCTCCACAGGGTGGATGGCGGGGGCCGCCCCGCAGGTCATGTAGACGTGGATTTTGCGTCTGAAATTTGGATCGAGAGACGCGCCCGGTTCCGGCTTTAGGAAGCAGCAGCCCCGACCACGCCTCGGACCGGCAGCCGAACGCTTTTGCTTGTGCGCCCGGAGGGAAGGCCGCCCCCCGTGATGCTACTGCTCCGACGCCAGCAGCGGCCAGAACGGGTCAGGGTGGTGGGCCAGCCGCGCCAATGAGTCGAGCGCACGTACTTCGTCAGGGTGCTGTGCGGCGAGGTCGGTGGTCTCGGCGAGGTCGGCGTCAAGGTCATACAGCTCCCAGGGTGCCGACGGGTCGGTGAAGACGTCGTTGCGCACGCCCTTCCAGCGGCCCCGGCGCACCGCTTGGCTCTTGTTGCCTTCGTAGAAGGAGAAGTAAAGGAAGTCGTGGGGCGGCTGCGACTCGCCGAGCAGCTCGGGCAGATACGAGAGGCCGTCGGTGCCGGCGGGCGGCTCGACGCCGGCCACGTCGCACACCGTGGCGAGGAAGTCGCCGAAGTACGACACGTGGTCGCTGGTGGTGCCCGCCGCGACCCGCCCCGTCCAGCGGGCGACGAACGGGACACGGATGCCCCCTTCATAGAGGTCGCGCTTCCCCCCCCGCAGCGGGCCGTTGCTGTCGAAGAAGGCCGTGATGCCCTGCGCCTCCGACATCGGGCCGTTGTCGCTCGTGAAGACGATCAGCGTATTTTCGCCCAGCCCCAGCGAGTCGACCGTCCGCACGATGCGCCCCACGTAGCCGTCGAGCCGTTCGATCATGGCGGCGTACCCGGCCGAGTCCGATGCCCACCCCTCGTCGGCGTAACTGCCCAGGTCGGGCACCTCCAGCCGCGCGCCCACCGGTGCCTCACCGTTGTCGTGTGGGATGGTATAGGGCAGGTAAAGCAGGAAAGGCCGCGCCTGTTCGCGCTCGATGAAGGCAATGGCCTCGTCGGTAAACAGGTCGTTCGAGTACTGCGTCTTGCCGGTGCTGTAGCTGCCCAAGCCCTCGTGCCAGGCGGTGCTGTCGAGGTACTGCACCTCGTTGTCGAGGATGACGCGCTCGCCGTTGCGCACCAAGTACTCGGGCCAATAGTTGTGTGCCAGCACCTGGTCGGTGTAGCCGTAGAAGTAGTCCCACCCCTGCACGTTGGGGTCGCCCTCGGTTCCCGAGATGCCCAGCCCCCACTTGCCGATCATACCCGTAACGTAGCCCGCCTCCTTAGCGACTTCGGCGACCGTGACGACGCTGTCGGGCAGGGGGAGCTGTCCGTGCGGCTCCCACTGCATGTTGCCGCGCACGGTCGCGCGCCCCATGTGTTGGCCGGTTATCAGCACGCAGCGGGAGGGCGCACACACGGCCGTGCCGGCGTAGTGGTCGGTGAAGCGCATCCCCTCGGCGGCCAGCCGGTCAATGTGGGGCGTGCGAAAGCGGCGCTGCCCGTAGCTGCCCAGGTCGGCGTACCCCAAGTCGTCGGCCATGATGTAGATGACGTTCGGGTGTCGCTGCGCGGCTTCGGCGGGCGCTTCCCGTGTGGTCTGCTGCCGGCCGCAACCGCTCAGCAGTAAGACAGACAAGAAAACGGTCGAGAGGCGGGCGGCGTTGCGGTTCATGCGGGGTGGTTTGTTCACGGCGGAGGGTCCGCGCGGGTGAATAGAAAACGGCTCGTGTGCAAGCTACTAAGTTGACGGCGGACGACCCGCCTGCCGACCGCACCCGGCCGACGGCGTTATTTGTATCATTGCGAAAGTGGTGTCCGACGCACGCTCGCCTAACCTCCTCCACCCGATGAAACACAATTCAGCTATCTCCGTGCTTCTCATGCTCTTGGTCTTTGCCGCCGCGCCCGCGTGCGGTCCCGCCGAGGAGGGTACCACCGCAGAGATTGCCGAAGCGCCGCCGAAGCGCCCGAACATCCTCTGGCTGGTGGCCGAAGACCTCAGCCCTTACCTCCCCGCTTTTGGTGATTCGACGGTGGCCACGCCCAATTTAAGTAGGCTGGCCGCCGAGGGTGTCCGCTACACGAACATGTACTCGCCCTCGGGCGTGTGCGCGCCGAGCCGCGCGGCCATCGCTACGGGCCTTTATCCTTCCAGCTTCGGGGCCAACCACATGCGCACCGGCTCTTACACGGAGGTAACCGGTCTGCCGAAGTACCAGGCCGTGCCCCCTCCCGAGGCCCGCATGGTGAGCGAGTGGATGCGGCTGGCCGGCTACTACTGCACCAACAATGTGAAGGGTGACTACCAGTTCGACGCCCCCGCCACCGCCTGGGACGCCTGGAGCAACTACGCGCACTGGCGCAACCGGGCCACGAAAGGCCGCCCCGGCCCCGAGACGCCCTTCTACGCGGTGTTCAACTTCGGCGTCACCCACGAGTCGGGGCTGTTCGAGCCGTACGGTCCCCGCTACAACGAGCAGCGCCACTACCAGGCGGGCGACACCTCCTTCCACACTCTGCCGTGGGGGGAGCGCTCACCCGATACCACCGTGGTCGAACACCTGCCGCAGGACGCCGACTTCTCCGTGCCGCCCTACCTGCCCGACAACGAAGTGACGCGGCGCGACCTCTGGAAGATGTACAACAACATCGCCGAAATGGACCGGCAACTCGGGGCCGTGCTCGACCAACTGGAAGCCGACGGGCTGCTTGAGGAGACGATCATCTTCTTCTACGGCGACCACGGCGGCCCGCTGCCCCGCCAGAAGCGGCTCATCTACGACTCGGGGCTGCGCGTGCCGCTGATCGTGCGGTTCCCCAACGGGGCGCGTGCCGGCGAAATCGACGACCAGCTCTGTAGCTTCGTCGACTTTGCCCCCACGCTGCTGCACATCGCCGGCCAAGAGGTGCCCGACTACATGCACGGCCGCAGCTTCGTCGGCGACGAGACGCCCGCGCGCGATTACATCCACGCCGCCGCCGACCGCTTCGATGGCTTCACCGACGCCATTCGGGCCGTGCGCGACGCGCGCTACAAGTACATTCGTAATTACCGCCCCGAGCAGGGCTACTACCTGCCGGTGACCTACCGCGAGAAGATCCCCACCATGCGCGAGCTGCTCCGCCTGCGCGACGCGGGCGAGCTCAACGAGGCGCAGGCGCAGTGGTTCCGCGAAACCAAGCCGCGCGAGGAGCTTTACGACTGCCAAAACGACCCACACGAACTCCGCAACCTGGCCGATGACCCCGCCCACGCCGAGAAGCTGGCCGAGCTGAGTGCCGAGATGGACCGCTGGCTGGCTGACATCGGCGACCGCCCCAACCTGCCGGAGCGTGAGCTGATCGCGGACCTCTGGGACGGCGCGGACGCGATGCCCACCACGGCGAATCCCCGCGTGGAGACGGGTGAGCAACTGCGCATCACCTGCGACACGGAGGGGGCGAGCATTGGCTACCGGGTGGTGCCGGACGACGGCCCCGCCCCGGACGCGTGGCAGATTTACCAGAAGCCGGTCGAGGTGCCGGCGGGCACGAACCTGGAAGTCGTCGCGCACCGCATCGGTTACCAGCACTCGGACACGGTGCGGGTGGGGCTTTGACCCGGGCGTGGCGAGCAACTTTCGTCGACCCCACAACACCCGACCACAACCGCCATGCTGATCGCCAACCCCATCTACGACGTCGTCTTTAAGCGGCTCATGGAGAACGAGAAGGTCGCCAAGTTCTTCATCGGCACGTTCCTCAACGCCACCGTCGAAGACCTTTCCGTTCGTCCGCAGGAGTTCACCTACACGCGGGAGGAGGACGAAGGAAAACTCGTTGACCTGACCGTCTTCCGGCTCGACTTCATCGCCGTGGTCAGGACCGACGACGGGGCGAGCCAGAAGATCCTTATCGAGATTCAAAAGGCCGGTAAAGAGGTGGACCTGATGCGCTTCCCGCCCCGGGGCCATCAAAATCACCCTCCCCTCTGAAAAAGCTCACCCCCCGGAGGTGTTGCCCCGTTGCCGCCGCCGCACGAGCCGCGTACCTTGCGATGTCCCCTTCGGTGGGGACACCGGACGCGCCGACGCGGTGCGCCCTCCACTTAACCTCCCAATTTATATGCAAGCCACGAAGACCCGCTTTCGCCCCGGTGTGCTGTTCGGCGACGAAGTGACCGAACTGCTCGACTACGCCAACGATCACGACTTTGCCATGCCGGCCGTCAACACGATCGGTACGCACTCGATCAACGCCGTGCTGGAG
>JBARYS010000440.1:0-3750 GCA_049648155.1 Catalinimonas sp.
GGCGGCAGTCAGTTGGTAACAGAATGTTCAACGTTTGGTTCCTGAATTCCAGGCGGTTTTCAAGAGAACGGCGGTAAAAATACTACGGAAACGAAGATTCCCCGGGAGCCGCATAGCCCCCTTAAAAATTCGTCAGCGCGAAGGTCAGCAAGTTTGCGCCCATCCGCAGGGCCTGCTGCCGCACCTCCTCCGGGTCGTTGTAGATGCGCTGATCTTCCCAGCCGTTACCGAGGTCCGCTTCGTAACTGTAGAAGCACACCAGCCGCCCCTCCCAGAGCAGCCCGAAGCCCTGCGGCGGCTTGTTGTCGTGCTCGTGAATCTTGGGCAGACCGTTCGGGAAGTTGAACTTTTGATGGTAAACCGGGTGGTCGAAAGGCAGCTCCACGAACTCCAGCTCCGGAAACACTTTCTTCATCTCGATGCGCACGAATGGGTCCAAACCGTAGTTGTCGTCGACGTGCAGGAAGCCTCCGCCGATCAGGTAGCTACGTAAATTTTCGGCCTCCTCGGCGCTGAAACGCACGTTGCCGTGGCCTGTCATGTAGACGAACGGATAAGCGAATATCTCCGGGCTGCCCACCTCGACGACCTCCCCCTCGGGGGCGATGTTCATGCTCAGCCGCTGGTTGCAGAAGTCGATAAAGTTGGGCAGTGCCGTGGGGTTGGCGTACCAGTCGCCGCCGCCGTTGTACTTCAGCTTGGCAATCTTGAAGCTGTGGGGTTGGGCGACCAACGCGACGGGTAACAGCAAGCAAAAGATGATCTTTCTCATCCGCAAAGGGGGGTTAAGGTGACGCGAATCACCAAGGTAAAAAAGAGACGACCGCCGCCGGACGATGGTTCCGCGCCGCCGAACTTACAACGCACCCGCCGGGCCATTCTGCTGCTTCGGAAAGGCGTACGCATCCTTTTCGTGACGGCACCACGAAGTGCGTAGGCGCAATGACCCCGACGGAACCGCCCCCGCCTTTAAAATCCCGTGTCGAACGGCTCTGCGGAACGCGCGTACCGCCGACTTTTAGGTGGAAAGCCGGCCGCCGACCCGCCGGAAGCATACCTTTGAAAGATACCACCCCGCCCCGCATGGATTCCGAAGCCGACGACGAACTGTTCGAACACCACCGCCTCCGCGCCGACCCGCGCCAATCGCTCGTGCGGCTCGACAAATTTCTGAGCGACCGGCTGGCGAACGCGTCGCGTAACAAGATTCAGGACGCCATCGCCCGGCGGTACGTCGAGGTGAACGGCACCGCCGTTAAGCCCAACTATAAGGTCAAGCCCGGCGACGAGGTGGTGGTGATGCTGCCCCAGCCGCCGCGCGACAACGAGGTGGTGCCCGAAAACTTGCCCCTCGACATCCGGTGGGAAGACGACGACCTGCTGGTGGTCCACAAGGCGGCGGGCATGGTGGTACACCCTGCCTACCAGAACTGGACCGGCACGCTGGTGAACGCCCTCGCCCATCACTTTCAGCAGCTCCCCACCGGCCCAAGCGGCACGGGGCGGCCCGGCCTGGTACACCGCATCGACAAGGACACTTCGGGCCTGATGGTGATCGCCAAAAACGAGTCGGCCATGACGCACCTGGCGCGGCAGTTCTTTGACCACACCATCGAACGCACCTACTGGGCGCTGGTCTGGGGCGAGCCCGACCCGCCGGACGGCACCATCGACGTAAACTTGGGGCGCAGCCTGAAAGACCGCCGCGTGACCGACGCCTTCCCGGCGGGCGACATCGGGCGGCACGCCGTGACCCATTACCAAACCCTGCGGCCGCTGCGCTACGTCTCGCTCGTGCGGTGCAACCTGGAGACCGGCCGCACGCACCAAATCCGGGCGCACATGCGGTATCGGGGCCACCCGCTCTTCAACGACGCTACCTACGGCGGCGACAAGATCGTGAAGGGAACGCAGTTCTCGAAGTACCGCGCCTTCGTGCAAAACTGCTTCAAGCTGCTGCCCCGCCAGGCGCTGCACGCCAAGTCGCTCGGCTTCATCCACCCGCGTACGGGCGAGGCGCTGCACTTCGACTCGGACTTACCCGCCGACTTCGCCGCCGCCCTCGACAAGTGGGATCGCTACGTGCAGCACGAATAACCCCCGCCGCGCTTTGACAGTATGATTTCATAGTCCATCGTCCATGGTCGATAGCGCTGACGCGTCTGCGTCTTCCGCGTGGATCAGCTCAGACGCAACAGCTACAGATGCGTCAGCACTTCCAACAAACGGACGATGGACCATCGACTATTAACTAAATACCCGTCCTATGCGCACCATCGTCTATAATCGCTACGGCTCGGCCGATGTTCTCGAACTCGACCAGATGCCCATCCCCGAAGTGGGGCCCGACGAGGTCCTGATCGAGAACTACGCCACCTCCGTTAATCCCGTGGACTGGAAATTCCGGCGCGGCGACGCCCGCCTCATGATGGGCGGGCATTTTCCGAGGGTGCCCGGCAGCGACATTGCCGGGGTGGTGCGCGAGGTTGGGGCCGACGTGCGCCGCTTCAAGGGGGGCGAGCGCGTGTTCGCCCACGTGTCGGCGCTGCAAGGCGGGGCCTACGCCGAGTACGTCGCCGTGAAGGCCAACCACGTGGCGACGATGCCCAGCAACCTGAACTTTGCCGAGGCCGCCGCCGTACCGCTGGCGGGGCTGACGGCCTACCAAGGGCTGATGGACAAGGGCGACATGGGCAGCGACTTCGAGATTCTGGTCAATGGGGCGTCGGGCGGTGTGGGCACCCTGGCGGTGCAGATCGCACGGGCCTACGGTGCCACCGTCACGGGGGTGTGCAGCACGCGACACGTCGAGCTGGTGCGCTCGCTGGGGGCCGACCGGGTCATGGACTACACCCGCGAGGACCCGTTGCTGCAGCCCGGCCGCTTCGACCTGATCTACGACGTGGCAGGCACCTACTCGTTTACCGCGCTCAAGCCGCTGCTCAAGCCGGGCGGCACGGCGGTGTCGACCGCGCCTAAACCCGGCAATTTCTTCTTCAGCGCCGCTGCGCTCTTCATGAAAGAGTCTTTTCACGTGGTCTGGGTGCGCAGTAGCGGCCACGACCTGCAAGCGCTTGGGCACCTGATCGAGCGCGACGAGGTGCGCCCCGTGGTGGACCGCACGTTCGAGCTGGAAGAGGCCGCCGCCGCCCACCGCTACAGCGAAGGCGAGCACAGCACTGGTAAGATCATCCTACTGATCCACCCCGACGCCGCCGCTCCCCGCCGGCTGGAGAGCACCGGAGCCGCCGCTCTTTAGGTTCGTACGGTGGTGCCGTTCGACAAATTTCTGCTGCTGAGCAACTGGCTCGCTACTGCCTTCATGACGGGCGTGATCTGGTACGTTCAGGTGGTGCACTACCCCATCTTTCACCGCGTGCGGGCCGATTTCGTACCGTTCCACACGGCGCACACCAGCACAACCGGCCGCGTGGTGATGGTGCCGATGCTCATCGAACTGGCGCTGGCCGCCTGGCTGGTGCTCCGCCCGCCCGCGTGGCTCCCGGCGGCGTCGGTCTGGGTGGGCCTGGGGCTGGTCTTACTCGTTTGGGCGATCACCTTCTTCGTTTCGGTGCCGCTGCACGAGCGCCTTGCGCACGGCTACGACGCGGCGGCCGTCCGTCGGCTGGTCGGCACCAATTGGCTGCGCACCGTGCTTTGGACCCTCCGCCTCGGGCTGGTCACCTGGTGGGTAGGGCGGCTGCTCTGACCCGGTGCCCGCAAAAGAGCCAAGGCGATCCAGCATGTGGG
>JBARYS010000441.1:0-1619 GCA_049648155.1 Catalinimonas sp.
TCCCATCTGGCGCTCCTTATGCTTTCCCTTTTAAAAAAAGCCTACAGAGTGAGCTCAACCTCTTCTTCGACGCCCTCGATCTGAGAGGCGATCCGCCGACGAAGAGCGCCTTTTGTAAGGCGCGCAAAAAACTATCGCTGCTCTTTTTTGAGCATCTCTTTGCTCGCCTCGTCGAGTTGTTTTATCACCACTGCAGCTACCAAACATATCGTGGCTACCGCCTCTGGGCCTGCGACGGCTCGGCACTTCAACTGCCAGACAGCGTCGAGAACCGGCAAATCGGCACTCATACGAATCAGTACGGCGAGTTCGCTTCTGCTAAACTGATCGGCTACTTCGACGTGCTCAACCATCTGCTGACGCGCTTCTGGATTGAGAACAAGCGCGTGCAAGAGCTTCGGTTGATACAAGGCCGTATCGACCAAGTGCCGTCTGATGTGATCGCTATCTACGACCGCATCTACGGCTCTCATTTGTTGATTTGGCTTCACACTCACTACGGGTCTAACTGCCTGATCCGCCTGAAAACGACGTTTTCCAACACTGTAATCGACTTCCTGAGCAGCGGGCAGCAGGAACTGGTTGTGACTGAGACGCTGGCAGAGTCATGCTGGCGCGAGTTGCGCAAAATGGGCTATCAGAAGTCAAAGTATCATCAAATCACCTACCGGCTGATCCGCGTCGAACTACCCAGTGAAACCGAAGTTTTGGCTACTACGCTGCTCGACGAGCGTTTCACTCCAGATGACTTCGCCGAACTCTACCGCTTACGCTGGGGAATAGAGACCTGTTTTGACTACCTAAAAAACGTTTTCAAGGCACCCATCTTTAGCGGCTACTCGCCACTGGCTGTCCAGCAGGACATATGGTCAACAGCCATCGCCTACAATTTGCAGACGGTTCTGCTGAAGGAAACTGAGTCAAGGCTGGCCGAGATCAACAAGCGGCGACGGCGTCGGTATCAAGTCAACCGTAATGTGGGCCTGACCACGCTCAAGCAGAAGATTGTACCCTTGTTTACGGTACCTTCCAAACAGGTGGAAGTCGTAGGAGATTGGCTGACAAGGCGCTTTCTACGCAGCCTTGAGCGCATATACGACGGCCCGAGTAAACAGAGAGAACGTAAGATGCTGCGCGGCAATGGCGCCCGGCTAGGGATCGTCATCAGACGGAAAAGAATTATAAGCCCGCGCTGTAAACTTTTTGAATTATTCTACTTTTTAGTCGGCCTTGCTCTCCTTCAAAACGCCCTGTCTCGGGGCGCTCGTCACGCTTTTGCCTATGCCTTTCAAAGGAAGGTGACATTCGATATGGACTACCTCATTTGCCTGCTCCTCCACAAACTGCCTGCCACTCAATTACCTTAAGTCAACGGGATTGAGCGATTGTTGTGCCCCGTTTTTATTTTTCTTTTTGTACGTGCGTTGGCTCAGACACACTCTTTGACAAGCTTAGGCTTGTGCGGCAGCTTTGAGCAGCTTGGCAATGTGTGTGGCTATTGTGGGTTGGATTATGCATTTTCAATTACTTCTATTTGCTTTTCTTCTATCTCATAAATTTTATAAATGAGACCGTCAATTTGTTTATCGAGTTCAAGCGTTTCAGCTTCTGGATTTTCT
>JBARYS010000442.1:0-1869 GCA_049648155.1 Catalinimonas sp.
GCCCACGCGGTTACTCCCATCGAGAACCCCAACAAAATTCGTCACGGCCGCAAGACCGTCGCCCGTATCCTCACCGAACTCACCGCCCGTAGGCGGGCCGAAGCAAACGCTTAACGTCATGGCCGAGCAAGAAGAAGAGAAACAAATGACCGACGCCGCGCCTAGCGACGCCGCCGAGACTGCCCCCGAAGCTACCGCCGAGGAGGCGACGACGCAGGATGAGGTAGCCGTGGCCGAAATACCCGCTACGGAAGAGACAGAGACCGCACCCGCTGAGGTGGCAACTCCCCTGTTCCTTTCGCGCGAAGAAGCGACCGCCGGAGCTACCGGTAAAGATGGCCGCAACGCCCGCAAGGAGCGCATCGGTCAGGTGATGAGCAACAAGATGGAGAAGTCTTGCACGGTGGCAGTCGTCACCAAGCGTAAGCATCCTATCTACGGGAAGTTCATCACGAAAACGACCAAGTTTATGGTCCATGACGAGAAGAACGATTGTAATATCGGCGACACGGTTCGCATCATGGAGACCCGCCCGCTGAGCAAGCGCAAGCGGTGGCGGTTGGTAGAAGTCCTCGAAAGAGCAAAATAAGAACAATGGTACAACAGGAATCCCGCCTATCGGTGGCCGACAACAGCGGCGCTAAGGAAGTACTCGTCATCCGAGTGCTGGGCGGCACCGGCAAGCGGTACGCCTCCATCGGCGACAAGGTCGTGGTGACGGTGAAATCCGCGCTCTCTTCGAGCAGCATGAAAAAAGGGACCGTCTCGAAGGCAGTAGTCGTGCGCACGCGCAAGGAGATCCGTCGTAAGGACGGCTCTTACATACGCTTCGAAGACAATGCCGCCGTGCTGCTGAACCCGAACGACGAGCCCCGCGGTACCCGCATCTTCGGCCCCGTGGCTCGTGAGCTCCGTGAGCGTCAATTTACGAAGATCGTATCCCTAGCGCCCGAAGTGCTATGAAGAAGAAACCTACGCAGAAAATCAAACTGAAGATCAAGACCGGCGACGAGGTCGTGGTGATCTCCGGTAACCACAAGGGCCGTCGCGGCCGGGTGGTGTCGGTCGACGCCGTGCGGAATCGCGCCATCGTCGAAGACGTCAATGTAGTGCAACGCGCGTTGAAGCCTACTGCCGCCAACCCGCAGCAGGGTGGCTTTCAGAAGAAAGAAGCGCCGCTGCACATCAGCAACCTGAAATTAATCGACCCGGTTACCGGCGAGCCGACCCGCGTGGGTCGTCGCGCCGACGAGGATGGGAAGCTGAAGCGGTTCTCGAAAAAAACGGGAGAGTTTATCAAAGAATAAGATGGCGACCACGACACGACTTAAGGTAAAGTACCGCGAGGAGATCGTTCCGGCTCTCCGCGAACGGTTCCAGTACAAATCGGTGATGCAAGTGCCGAAGCTGGTCAAGATTTCGGTGAACAAAGGCATCGGGGCCGCCGTAGCCGACAAGAAGTTGGTGGACACCGGCGTCGAAGAGCTGACGATGATCACCGGTCAAAAGGCTGTTCCTACTAAAGCAAAGAAGGCCATCTCGAACTTTAAGCTGCGCGAGCAGATGCCTATCGGTGCGCGCGTGACCCTACGCGGGGACAAGATGTACGAGTTCATGGACCGTTTAATTAGTGTGGCGCTACCGCGCGTCCGTGACTTTCGCGGTATCAGCGACAAAAGTTTCGACGGACGTGGCAACTACACGCTGGGTGTGAAAGAGCAGATCATTTTCCCCGAGATCAGCATTGATAAGGTGGCGCAAGTATCCGGTATGGACATCACGTTCGTGACGACCGCCGACACCGACGAAGAGAGTCTGGAGCTTTTGAAGGCATTCGGTATGCCCTTCGCGAACCAGAAGAAGTGATTA
>JBARYS010000443.1:0-5368 GCA_049648155.1 Catalinimonas sp.
AATCAGACTCTGCGCGCCCGCCCGTAACGTAAGTCCGAAGGTAGCCAGTTCCCACCAACTTCCGGCCAGTAACGCTGCGCCCAGCACCCACACGCCGATGTGGGTAGCCTCCAAGGCGCTCAGCCGCCACTGGTCGCGGGGTCGGTAGTGCCGTCCGGCCGACATGTGGCGGCGCTTCTGCCGGTACCAACCCCGCCACGTGCGCTTGGGCTCCGAGAGGGTACGGGCCGCCGGGTGGGTGCAGACCGCCACCCGCCCCGGCCGGGACACCGCGTTGACGAACAGATCGTCGTCGCCGCTCAACACGTGCCGGTGGGCGTGCAGCCCCCCGTGCTCGGCAAAGAGGGTGGGCCGGTAGGCCAGGTTGCGCCCCACGCCCATGTAGGGGCAGCCCCAGCGGGCCAAGGTCACGTACCGAACGGCGGTGGTGAGGGTTTCGAAGCGGATCAGCCGGTTGAGCCAGCCCGGCGCACGGTGGTAGAACCCTAACCCGAGCACCACCTCGTGCGCCCCCCGGCAGCGGCTCTGCATCCGTACGATCCACTCCGGCCCCACCGGGCAGCAGTCGGCATCGGTCAGCAGCAGCACCTTGCCGCCCGCCGCCCGCACGCCCTGCGTCAGGGCCCACTTCTTCGGACTCACGCCGGGCGGGGTGTTCACCACGCGCACGGGTCGGATGCGCGCGTCGCCCCGCGCCTGCCTTTGGAGCCAGTCGAAGGTGCCGTCGTCCGAGCGGTCGTCCACGACGATGACCTCGAAATCGGGGTGCGTTTGTGCCCGCAGCGCCGCCAGCAGTCGCGGCAAGCGGGGGCGCTCGTTATGCGCACAGACGATCACCGAGACGCGCTCCGGTGGGGCGGCCGCAGTGGGTTCGGGGCGCAATAGGCGGGTGCAAGCCAGCAGGTAGCCCATCTGTACTGCCAGGCAGACCAGAAACAAGATCAATAGGAGCATCGCAAACAAAAGCCCCCTCCCAGCGTAGGGAGGGGGCTCGCAAAGTATCAAGGAACCGCCGCGTCGCTAGCTGCCGAGCGCCTCGGGGGCGAACGAGCCGGTCGGCACCTCGGAGTCGGGCTGCCAGTCGTGCATCAGTTCGTAGTACTCGGCGGCCATCCGGTTCGAGCCGAACCTGGGAGTCACGTCGCGCATGCTGCGCTTCATAATCTCAGTCCACTCTTTGGGGCGGTCGTAGTACGTAGGCAGGATCTCTTCTTCCAGGATGTTCATCATCTTCTCGTAGTCTACGTTGTCGCGCTGCTCGGTGGGCAGGTGGGCGTCGGCGGGGTCCCAGACGAAGGCGTTCTTCCCGTGGTCAGCGAACTCCGGAATCCAGCCGTCCATGATCGAGAAGTTGACGCTGCCGCTCATGGCGGCCGTCATGCCGCTGGTGCCCGACGCCTCGCGGGGTGCACGTGGGGTGTTCAGCCACACGTCGGAGCCTTTCTTCAGCAGGCCCGAAAGCGTCAGTTCGTAGCCCACCAGCACGGCGCAGTTCTTCAGCCGCGCCGACGAGGTGACCAAGTGGTTGAATTTACTGACGGCGTTGTGGTCGAACGGGTAGGGCTTACCCGCCCATACGATCTGCACCGGGTGCTTGGTGTTGTTCATCAGGCGGTTGAAGCGCATGATGTCGCGCTTGATCAGGTCGGCACGCTTGTACTCGGCGAAGCGCCGCGCCCAGACGATGGTCAGCACGTCGGGGTCGAACAGCTTGCCTGTCTGGTCGGCGATCAGTTCGATCATCCGCTTCTTGAGGTGCTTCTTGCGGTGTAGCAGCGCCTCGTCATTGTCTTCTTCCAAGAACTCCTGCATCGCCTGGTCGGCCCAGTAGGTCTTGTTCTGCGCGTTGGTGATGTGCGTGATCGGGCAGATGCCGTCGTTGTCGGCCCACATATCGCGCGACACGTGGCCGTGCACCTCCGAGACGCCGTTGGCAATCTTGGCCAGCCGCAGGGCGGCCAGCGTATGGCTGAAATTGTCGGTCTGGATGCCGGTAATCTTCCGCACCTCGTCGAGGGGCAGGTTGCTGAAGAAGCCCAGCCCCTGCAGTTGGTAGATGTTGTGCTCCTCGTTGCCGGCCTTCTCGGGCGTGTGGGTCGTGAGCACCACGCGCTTTTTCACCTCCTCGACACTATGGTTGAACTTCTGGTAGAGGTGGAAGGCGAGCGGCAGCGCGTGCCCCTCGTTCATGTGGTAGATGTCGGCCCCGCCGAGCACGTCGACGACCTTGGCCCCGCCGATGCCCAGCACCAGGTTCTGCGCAATGCGTGCGTCGATGTTGCTGTCGTAGAGCCGGTGCGTGATGGTACGCGCCAGGTGGTCGTTCTCCTCAATGTCGGTGGTCAGGAAGTACATCGGCACCGTGTTGAATACCTCCGGGGCGAGGTACATCGCCTTGACGTACACCTGGTGGTTGTTGACGTAGACCGGCACCACGATGCCCGAGTCTTGCAGGAAGCTGTAGTACTTCTCGCGGAACAATACCTTCATCGTGCTGTCTTCGGCGCGCACCTGATCGTAGTAACCGTACGACCAGAGCATCCCGATGCCGATCATGTTCTGCTTGAGCTCGTAGCCGCTGCGCATGTGCGAGCCGGCCAGGAAGCCCAGCCCGCCCGAGTAGGTCTTGAGCGGCTGATGCAGGGCGAACTCCATGCAGAAGTAGGCCGCGCGGGTTTTGAACTTAGGGTCGTAGGTGTACGGATGGGTGATTTGCTGCACGTGCTTGGGGGTTAAATGAAAGATAAGAACGCAAAACCGGAGGCCTCGCCTCGGCGGGGGCAGGAGTGCCTGGCGCGGGCGCGCACAGTAATACACAATATCGGCCTTTTTGTTTGGCCGTCGGCCCCTGCGTCGGGCGGTATATTTATATCGAATGGGTGTTCTTTGGTGCTGGCTCTTACCATCGTTCTACTGAAAGCGAAACGATAAGTTCCGAACAACAGGCAGCCGGAGCATTCGCCCCTGGGTGTGCCGCCCACAACCACCCCCGGGGCCACGCGTTGAACTTGCTCGATGAGAAAACTTCGTAACGATGAGTTGGATCGGCTGACGGCCGACGAGTACCGAAGCGCCGCTAAGCACCCGTTTGCCTTCGTGCTTGACCAGGTGCGCAGCGCGCTGAACGTGGGGTCGATCTTCCGCACCGCCGACGCCTTCCGGGCCGAGCGCGTGGTGCTCTGCGGCATCACGGCGCAACCGCCCCACCGGGAAATTCAGAAGACCGCCCTGGGCGCTACCGACGCCGTGCCCTGGGAGCACCACGCCGCGACGCTCGACGCCGTGGCGCACCTGCGGGCCGCCGGTTACCGGATCGTGAGCGTGGAGCAAGCCGAGGGGAGCACGTCGCTGCCGGACTTTCGCCCCGAGCCGGGCGCGCGCTACGCGTTCATCCTGGGCCACGAGATGCGCGGCGTCGACGCGGCGGTGGTTGCGGCGTCGGATCTATGCCTGGAGATACCGCAGTGGGGCACCAAGCACTCCTTAAACGTGTCGGTGACGGCGGGTGTGGTCGCCTGGAGCGTCGTGGATCGGCTACGCCGTCCGCAGCAGTGACGCTACTCCTTCGGCAGCAGCCGGAACCGCTGGAGCATCTTCTTCTCGATGTTCCAGAAGAAGCGGAACTGACCGAACAGCCAGCCGTAGGCCAGCAGCAGCACCTGGTAGGCGGGAAATATGGTCAGCACGTAGAGCGGGGCGGTGATCCACAGCGGTGTGTCGGGCGTGATGCCGAAGAGGTCGAACACGGGGCGGCGCACGTAGACGGAGGTGCTGCCGGTGAGGCCGAAAACGAGGAAGATGATCGCTACCTGCCAGAGGCTATCGACGCCCCAGCGTGTTTTCAGGCGTTGCAGCCAGTTGGGAGTAGGCATGAAAACCGAAGAATTGGTCAGTTGTACGACAGTGCCCTACGAACGATGACTACCGGCGGGGCGTTCCCTACACCGAGCGGAAGGGTGGAAGAGTCCGCCCCTCCGCATCGGACGTAGTTACTCTAAAGTACACCAACCCAAAGAATATGATGACGCGAATGATGATTCTGCTGGCCGGCCTGGCTGTTGGCCTGAGCTCTTGCGCGCAGAACGCCGAGCCGAAACAAGAGATACCCGCCGAGCACGTGGCCCTCTACAAGTTTCCGGTGCAAAAGAGCGCCGACGCTTGGAAGGCTCAACTGACCAAGAAGCAGTACTACGTGCTGCGCGAAGCCGGCACCGAGATACCCTTCACGAACGAGTACTGGGATAATAAGAAGCAGGGCATCTACGTCTGCGCTGGTTGCGAGAACGAAGTCTTCTCGTCGGCGAGCAAGTATAAGTCAGGCACCGGCTGGCCCAGCTTCTGGGAGCCGATTGCCGACGACGCCGTGGGGACGGCCACCGACAACAGCCTCTTTATGAAGCGCGTGGAGGTGCACTGCGCCGACTGCGGCGGCCACCTGGGCCACGTGTTCGAAGACGGCCCAGACCCCACCGGCCTGCGCTACTGCATGAATTCGGCGGCCATGAAGTTCGTTGAGCGGTAGGGCGTCGATCCGACCCCGGTAGGCATAAGTAAGGGGAGGACCCTCCCAAGTCCTCCCCCCTTCTCCCGTGCAATCAACTAACCTTTACTCGGGCGGCACGAACGTGACTTTGTGGGGCTTACCCCCGATCTTGTTCGTGTAAAACGCATCGGCGTAGATCTCGATGTCGTTGCCCCACTTGTCTTTCACCGTCCGGTTGCGCGTCAGCTCCGTCTGGTGCTTGGTGAACTGGTCACGTAGTTTCTTCAACTCCTCGTGGCGCCCTTCCGGCACCACGGCCGTGAAGGGCTTGCCGACCAGCTCCTCCTTCATACACTTATAGATACGCGTGCAGTTATCGTTGACGGCGACGAAGATGCCCTGGTCGTCGGTGATGCAAACGCTTATATCCGTCCGCTCAATGACCGCGTGGTAGTTCTCCGGGGCCTCTTCGATGTCCTCCTGCATTGCCCTAACGTTTGATCAATCGATCATACCGGCAAAGTGGTTTAGTCGTGCCGCTAAGGTTGGGATAATCACGGAGTTATGGAGAGACGCGTTGCCCCGACGGTCCGGCCGCCGGCGTAAGGTTACCGAGTCCATCGTATGTTATGAGCGGCCCGAAGAAGCGTCACCGGTCAAACTATACTGCTCTCTACTGATCGCCAAGCCCTTATCTTGCTTGATCGGGGGCGGTGTGAAGATTGCTCTCCGAAGGCCACGTGCGTAGGGTTTTCGTCAATCGCGTTGCTTTCATCGACCTGCCGGAGGCTCGCTACTGCGGCCGTGTGAAACGAACCAGCCTTGAAAAGTCGACCGAAGGAGTCCGCGTGCTCGTCTTTCGGGTAGGCAGTGCTTGTTGCGCTT
>JBARYS010000444.1:0-3074 GCA_049648155.1 Catalinimonas sp.
TCGGGGCAGTCGCCACGGGCGCTACCGTCAACTGGGCGGGTGCGGCGGCCGTCGAGGTTTTCTTGATTGCAAGCTTGATCTCCTCGGTCTCGATCTTCACTTCGTCGAGGCCCGACTTAGCAATGAAGCTGATCAGGCTCTGGATTTCCTTGGCGTTCATGAGCGGCGGGTTAGCGCACACGCTCCGAGTAGGAGCGCGTGCGGGTGTCTACTTTAATGATCTCGTCCTGGTCGATGAAGAGCGGCACCTGAATCACCGCGCCCGTTTCGAGCGTGGCGGGCTTGGTGGTGTTGGTGGCCGTGTCGCCCCGCAGGCCGGGCTCGGTGTAGGTCACCTGCATCACGACGAAGGCGGGCAGCTCGACGGAAAGGATGTTCTCGGTCTCGTCGTGCACCACGATCTCGACCTCCTGACCGTCCTTCATCAAGTCGGCGTTCTCGATCTTCTCCTCGGGTACCGGAATCTGGTCGAACGTCTGCGAATTCATAAAGTGGTAGCCCAGGTCGTCCTTGTAGAGAAACTGGTGGGGCCGCCGCTCGATACGGGCCGTGGTCACCTTCACGCCCGAGTTGAACGTGTTGTCGACCACCTTGCCGGAGGTCAGGCTCTTGAGCTTCGTGCGTACGAACGCCGGCCCTTTGCCGGGCTTGACGTGCTGGAACTCCACGATGCCGTAGAGGTCGTTGTTGTACTCGATGACCAGCCCGTTGCGGAAATCAGCGGTAGTTGCCATGCGGTGGGGTAAAAGTTGCGGTGTGAAGTTAGGGAAACGCTTACGTCGGAAGAGCGGTGAGAAGTGGCTGGGGAGGCGCGGACACTGGGCCGTTCCTACGCCCCGTCGTACGCCCAGCGAAGGTAGACCGAGCCCCACGTAAAGCCGCCGCCGAAGGCCGACATCACGAGCTGGTCGCCGCGCCGCAGCTTCGACTCGTAGTCCCACAGACAGAGCGGAATGGTGCCGTTGGTCGTATTGCCGAACTTATGGATGGTCACCATCACCTTGTCCATGCCGATGCCCATGCGCTGCGCCGTCGCCTCGATGATGCGTCGGTTGGCCTGGTGCGGCACCAGCCAGGCGATGTCGTCGCCGGCGAGGCCGTTACGCTCCATCAGCTTAGCCGTCACGTCGGCCATGTTTTTGACGGCGAATTTGAAGACGGCCGCCCCCTCCTGATACACATAGTGCTCGCGGTTGGCGACGGTCTCGGCCGTGGGCGGCCGGCGGCTGCCGCCGGCCTTCTGGTGCAGGTGTACCGCGCCCGAGCCGTCGGAGTGCAGCAGGGCGTCGACGATGCCGTACTCCTCGTCGGGCTCCAGCAGCACGGCCGCCGCGCCGTCGCCGAAGATCACGCACGTGCGGCGGTCCTGGTAGTCGATGATCGACGACATCTTGTCGGCTCCCAGCACGACGACCTTCTTGTAGCGGCCCGTCTCGATGAACTGCGCGCCCGTCACCAGCGAGTAGAGGAAACCCGAGCAGGCCGCCTGCACGTCGAAACCGAAGGCGTTCTTCGCACCCACCATGTCGGTGATCAGGTTGGCCGCCGCCGGAAACACCATGTCAGGCGTGGTAGTAGCGCAGATCAGCAGGTCGATCTCGGCGGGGTCGGTGTCTGTCTTCGCCAGCAGCTCGCGAACGGCCGCCGCGCCCATGTGCGAGGTGCCCTGCCCCTCGCCCTTCAGGATGCGCCGCTCCTTGATGCCGGTGCGGGAGGTGATCCACTCGTCGTTGGTCTCGACCATCGTCGAGAGCTCTTCGTTGGTCAGCACGTAGTCGGGCACGTACCCGGCCACGCCCCGAATGGCCGCGCGGATTTGAGACATAAGGAGAGGTTACGACGGACGCCCGTTAGCCGTGCAGCGCCCGCTTGATTTTCTGATGGAGATTGACCTCGGCCATACGGTGAGCCTGGAGGCACATGTTCTGAATGGCACGCGGCGAGGAGATGCCGTGCCCGATGATGACGTTGCCGTTCACGCCGATGATCGGGCTGCCGCCGATCTGCTCGTAGTTGAACCGGCGGAAGAAGTTAAGTTCGGGGCCGTCGGACAGTCCGAACACGCCGTGCTGGTGCAGCGAGTCGTAGAAACGCTCGGCCATCTTGAGCACCACGTTGCCGGTGAAGCCGTCGCACACCACCACGTCGGCGCGGTCCATGAACAGGTCGCGCCCCTCCACGTTGCCCACGAAGTGCACGCGAGGGTTTTGCTGCAACTGCTGGTAGACCGTCTGCGCCAGGATAGTGCCCTTCTCGGCCTCCTCGCCGATGTTGATCAACCCCACGCGCGGCCGCTCGATGCCCAGCACGTGCTCGGCGTAGAGCGAGCCCATCAGGCCGAACTGTGCGAGCGCCTCGGCCTTCACGTCGGCGTTGGCCCCCACGTCGAGGATCACGCCCTGCGAGCCGTCTTCCTTCGGCAGGTAGCCCGCAATGGCCGGCCGCAGCACGCCCGCGATGGCCTTCACCGTAAAGAGGGCCCCGACCCTCATGGCACCGGTGTTGCCCGCGCTGCAAAACGCGTCGACGGCCCCGGCCTTCAGCAGGCCGAAGCCCACCGCGATGCTGGAGCGGGGCTTTTGTGAAAACGCCTTCGTCGGGTGTTCGCCCATGCGAATCACGTCGTCGGCGGGATGAAGGGTCAGCCGGGCACCCTCGGCGGTCCGGCCGGCGAGGTGCTCCTCGACGGTCTCGGCTCGGCCGATCAGCACGATCTCGGCGTCGGTGGGCAACTGTGGGGCGGCCAGCAGGGCCCCGTCCACAATGGCCTGGGGGGCGAAGTCGCCGCCCATGACGTCTAGCGCAATTTTCATGATGGGGGCAGCGCGTCAGGGACTCGAACGCCCCTCGCGCCGCATTGCGCTAGTAATCGTTGCGTCCCGGCATAACCTTCCGCCCGCGGTACATGCCCGTTTCCAGGTTCACGCGGTGGCGGAGCGACTCGTCGCCCGTCTCGGGGTCGATGTGGATGGCGGGGGCGGTGATCTTGTCGTGCGTGCGGCGCTTGTCGCGTCGGGTTGTGGAGTGTCGTCGCTTTGGGTGTGCCATGCTGCTGTATGCGTTAAGATGATGGA
>JBARYS010000445.1:0-2852 GCA_049648155.1 Catalinimonas sp.
ATGTTACAGATGGTGCCCTTGCCCGTGCAGGAGAGGCGGTCGGCCCCTTCGCCGAAGTACTCGACGATGGCTCCGGTGCCGCCTTTCACGGTCAGGATGCCCGCCACTTTCAGGATCACGTCCTTGGCAGAGGTCCAGCCGCTCATGGTGCCGGTCAGGTGTACGCCGATCAGCTTGGGGAACTTGAGCTCCCACGCCATGCCGGCCATCACGTCGACGGCATCGGCACCGCCCACGCCGATGGCGATCATGCCCAGCCCGCCCGCGTTGGGCGTGTGCGAGTCGGTACCGATCATCATGCCGCCGGGGAAGGCGTAGTTCTCAAGCACCACCTGGTGGATGATGCCCGCGCCGGGCTTCCAGAACCCAATACCGTATTTATTGGAGACCGACGCCAGGAAGTCGTACACCTCTCGGTTGGTGTCGATGGCCCGCGCTAGGTCGGGCGCGGCCCCTACCTCGGCCTGGATGAGGTGGTCGCAGTGGACCGTCGAGGGCACGGCGACTTTAGGCTTGCCGGCCTGCATAAACTGCAAGAGGGCCATCTGCGCGGTGGCGTCTTGCATGGCCACGCGGTCGGGCGCGAAGTCGACGTACGACTTCCCTCGCTCGTGCTTCTCGGTCGCCTCCCCTTGGTACAGGTGGGCGTAGAGGATTTTTTCGGAGAGCGTCAGTGCGCGGCCCGTGGCCTTGCGGGCGGCCGCGATCCGCTCGGGAAACCGGGCGTAAACCGCCTTGATTACGTCGAGATCGAATGTCATGGGGTGCATCTGTTTAATGGTGTCACAAGCCCGGCAAAGGTAGCACAATGGGCCATAGACCACCGTGCGCCTTTCGGCGAGAACCCGCACGGCCCGAGGATCCTCCGGAGACCGAGAACCCGCAGGGCCACTTCTTAGGCAACTGACATTCAGAACCTTACGCGCCCTCCGGCCCCACCGGCGCGGGGCCGGCTCCCGGAGCGGCCGAAAATCTTACGTCGGTGCCTTCACGCCCCACTTCCGGACTCGCTGTCACGGGGGGCCACATACCTTTAAATGAGTTCTTCGTGCCGTGTGCGAACCGCGTCTTGTGGCTTCCATTCGCTCTGCGATTGAACATAAAGAACTATCGATGGCACTATACCCGACAGTCTCCTCCGCGATGCAGCACCGTAACCACGCCGACGTTCCCGATCCTGCGCACCTGGACACACGGCGGGCGGCGCACTTCACCGACGATCTGTGCCCAAAGGCGTGGGATTTCCGGTCGCCGGTGCGGTATCTGTCGCTTCGAAAGTGCGGCAACGGGGTGTCGTTCTACCACCGCACGCGGTTTGAATCTTACAGAGACTTTACCAAGACATCGGCCCGCGTCGGGCTCCGGCTGCTGCTCGGCACGCTCCTGATGTTCGGCTTCTTCTCTGCCGCGCGGGCGCAGACCATCATCATCCAAGAGCCGGTACAAACCACGAATCTGAACTGCAACGGGGCCAACGACGGCACCATGACCGTGGCCATCGACACGGCGGGCGGCCTCACCCCTCCCTTTACGTATAGTATCGTACAACTCTTTCCGGAGGTGATTGCGGTGCCCCCCATCACCACCGCCGAGATCAGCGTCCTTTTCACCTCCCTGCCCTTCGGTAGCTACGTAGTGACGGTCCGCGACGCGGCCTTCAATAGAGCCACGTCCGATGCGTTCGCGTTTATTTCAACTCCCTCGGTCGTCACGACCACCCTCCTCGGCGTCACGAACATCTCTTGTCAAGACGGCGAAGACGGTTCGATCAGCGTGATCGGCGGGAGCGGAAACGGAACCCCCTACAGCTTCTCGATCGACAGCGGGGCGACGTTCCTGACCAACGGAAACAACCAGTACACCTTCTCCGGCCTTGCCGCCGGCACCTACGAGATCATCACGCGCGACAACAACGGTTGCGACGACCCCACGCCGCTCGTCATCACGCTGAGCGAACCGACCGACGGCGTCGAGGTGAGTGGCGTGACGCTGGTCGACAACGCCTCGTGCGACGGCAACGGCGAGATCACGGTCTCGGCGGCCGGCGGCACACCGGGCTACGAGTTCGCGCTGGACGGTGGCGCGTTCGGCGCGAGCGGCACTTTTTCAGGCCTCCTCGCGGGCGGTTACACGGTGACGGTGCGCGACGCCAACGGCTGCACCGTCGACACGACCGTGGCGCTGAGTGGCCCGGAAGAGCTGGCCGGAACCGCCACCGCCCTCGACGCGCGCTGCGCAGGTGCGGCAGACGGCACCATCACGGTGAACGCCACGGGCGGCACGGTACCCTACCGTTACTCGGCCGACGGCACGAACTTTCAGAACAACGCCACCCTAAGTGGACTGGCGGCGGGGACGTATACCGTCACCATTCTCGACGTGAACGACTGCGCCACGCTGGTGGAGAACGTCATCATCGGCGAACCGAACGCGCTCGACCTGTCGCTGGTGGGCACGGTCGACGTTGAAGATTGCCCCGGGGAGGCCACCGGCGAGATCACGGTCTCGGCGGCCGGCGGCACACCGGGCTACGAATACGCCGTGAACGGCGGCGCGTTCGGTACCGACTCAATCTTCACAGCCCTGCTCGCGGGGAGCTACGAGGTGGTTGTTCGCGACGCCAACGGCTGCACCGACACGCTGACGAACGTGGAAATCGTGGAGCCGGCAGCGTTGACGCTGTCGGTAGCGAGCACCTCCGACCAAGCTTGCGCCGGCGACGCCAACGGGGAGATCGTCGTAACGGCCACCGGGGGCACGCCGGGCTACACCTACGCGCTCAACGGCGGGGCGTTCGGCACCGATGCTACCTTCGCCGGACTGGCGACGGGCGTCTACGAAGTGATCGTGCG
>JBARYS010000446.1:0-3280 GCA_049648155.1 Catalinimonas sp.
CGGGCGCTTCACAAATGAGACGATAAAGACTTAGTTGGTTTTCTTGGCGCTCTCACTCTCCTCGGCGGGGGCGGGCTTCAGCACGTTGGTGACGATGCTCACGCGCTCGGGCGAGTTACCGGCGTTCGAGATCACGGTGATGACCTTGTTCTGACGGCCCATCTTACCGGTGCTGTTGAACCGGGCCGTGATCGACGACTTAGCGCCGGGCATGATCGGGTCGCGGGGCCAGTCGGTGGCGGTGCAACCGCAGGTGGTCTGCACGTTCGAGAGCACCAAGGGCGCTTTGCCCACGTTCTCAAAATTGAACGTGTAGGTCACCACTTCGCCCTGCTTGATGTCGCCGAAGTCGTGCGACTTCTCTTCAAACTGAATTTGGGCGGTAGCTTCCTGAGCCACGGCGGCGGTCATGCCGAAGAGGCAGAGGGCGACGAAGTAGATGAGCTTCTTCATGATGGTTAAAGGTTAGGTAGTACGATTGAAGTAGGACAGCGATTTTGAAGTCGACGACTAGCAGACAACGATACGGATGGGATGATTCCCAAAGGTCTCTTTTTTAAGCCTTCCCACGCCATACTAGGTAAGGTTTGGTGGTGAATAGCTCGGGCGGCGGCGTGCGGAAGAGGCCGAACAGGGCCGACCCCGATCCCGACATCGACGCGTAGACGGCCCCGGCGTCGTAAAGCGCCGCCTTGATCTCTCCCAGCAAAGGGTGTGCCCTGAAGACCGACCGCTCGAAGTCGTTGACCAGCCGCTCGCGCCAGCTCGCCACGGAGCTTTCCAGAATTGTACGCAGCCGATCGGGGGGCACTGCGGCGTGCACCCCGCCGTACGCCTCGACGGTCGACACGAACACGTTGGGGTAGACAATCAGCAAGTGATAATCCGACAGCGTGAGGTCGAGCGGCTGGAAGACGTCGCCCCGCCCCGAGGCCAACACCGGCACGTTGCGCACGAAGAAGGGGCAGTCGCTGCCGAGTTGCCGGGCGTAGGCTTCGAGCGCGTCGTCGTCCAGATTCAGCGTGGCCAGTTCGTTGAGCGCACGCAGCGCGAAGGAGGCGTCGGCCGAGCCGCCCCCCAGCCCCGCCCCCGTCGGCAACACCTTGTGCAGATGCGCCCGCACGGGCGGCAGTGGGTAATCTTCGGCCAACAGCCGGTAGGCCCGCGTCACGAGGTTGTCGTCGGCCGCGCTGATGATGGCACGGCCCGAAAGCGTCAGTTCGATGCCCTCGCCGCCGGAAGCCGGCAGCATTTCGAGGGCATCGGTCCACCCCACGGGGTAAAAAGTGGTTTCGAGATCATGGTAGCCGTCCGGGCGGCGGCGCACCACGCGCAAGCCGAGGTTAATCTTGGCATTCGGAAAAGTGACCATCGGCACAAAAGTATACCGGGCGGCGGCGGCCGTCGGGACGGGCGGTCGGGAAAATCCAGTCAAGCGCTTAACTTGCTATACTGAATGAGCCGCTACCCGGAACACGAAAAAGTTTGGTTCGACCGCCTCGCTGCCGCAGGGCTGGCCGTGCTCCTGCTGCCGCTGGGGGGGGCAATAGCGCTCAGTACGGCGCTCGCGCACGGGGGGCGGATCTTCTTCACGCAGGAGCGCATCGGCCGAAACGAGCGCCCCTTCCGCCTCTACAAGTTCATCACGATGCGCGAGGCTCACGACACGCACGGCCGGACGCTGCCCGACGCCGCCCGCCTTACCCGGTGGGGCCGTTGGCTGCGGACTACCTCGCTCGATGAGTTGCCTCAACTCTGGAACGTGCTGCGCGGGGAGATGAGCCTCGTCGGGCCGCGCCCCCTTCTGCCCGCTTACTTGCCCCTCTACAGCGCCCGGCAGCGACAGCGGCACTCGGTGCGCCCCGGCATCACGGGCCTGGCGCAGGTGCGCGGCCGTAACGCCCTACCCTGGCCCCAGCGCTTCCGTTACGACGTTTTCTACGCCGAGCGCGCCTCTTTCGCCCTCGACCTGATGGTTCTTGGAGAGACGCTCGGCCACCTCGTGCGCCCCCGGGGCGTCGCCTCGCCCGGCCGGGCCACCGGCGAGGCGTTCCTCGGCAACGCGACGACACCCGCCCGCCGTACCTTACCCGTCACGCTGCCGCTATGATCCGCGAAGAAGTTTTGCTGTACGGCACCGATGCCTACGCCCGGCGCGTGCTCGACTGCCTGAAAAGCTCCCGGCGGGTGGCTGTGGGGGCGTTCGCGCACGGTGCAGGCGGCGGGGCGCTGGGGTCGGTGCCGCTCCACCCCGAATACCAGCGGCAGCTACACCCTGAGGTGGGGCTGGTGATCTGCGTACTGAACAACCGCGACCGCCGTCGCCTCTCCGCCTGGACCGCCCGCCCCTTCGCCGAGGCGGTTTGCCACGCGCGGGCGCGGGTGCGGTCCGAGGTCGACGCGGGCAGCGTAGTCTGCGCCGGGGCGTTCGTGCAGCCCCACGGCTACCTAGGTCGGCACGTGATTATTGGGGAAGAAGTCGTGGTGGGGCACCGCTGCGAGTTCGACGACTTCGTGCACGTGGGCACCGGGGCGGTGGTCTGCGACCGCGTGCGGATCGACGAGGGCTCTTGGATCGGCGAGGGGGCCACACTCGCGCCCGGCGTGCACGTGGGCCGCTGGGCGCGCGTCGAGGCTGGGGCCGTGGTGCAGCGCCACGTGGACGACGGTGAGGTGGTACGCGGCGTGTTCGGGCGGCGGGTGTTTCGGGCGGCCGTATGACGCCCGACCGCATCTACCTGTCGCCCCCGCACCTGGGTGGCGACGAGGCGACCTACGTCAACGAGGCGCTGGCGAGCAACTGGGTGGCCCCGGTCGGCCCCTTTCTCCAAAGGTTTGAAGCACGCATCGGTGCCTACGTTGGTGCGCCGCACGTGGTGGCCTTGCAGTCGGGCACAGCCGCGCTGCACCTGGCCCTGCGGCTGCTCGGCGTGAGGCGGGGCGACGTGGTGCTCTGCCCTTCGTTCAACTTCGCGGGGGGCGTGTTTCCCATCCTCTACGAAGGGGCCACGCCGCACTTCGTCGACAGCGAACCGCTCACCTGGAACATGTGTCCGGAGGCCCTGGCGCGAGCGCTAAAAAGACCAGCGGGGCAAAACGGGCGGCCGAAGGTCCTGCTCATCACGCACCTCTACGGACAGCCCGCCCGCCTCGACGAGCTGCTGCGCATCGCCCGGCAACACGATCTGTTCGTCGTCGAAGACGCCGCCGAGGCGTTCGGGGCGACCTACCGGGGGCGGGCGCTCGGCACCTGGGGCGACCTCGGCGTCTACTCCTTCAA
>JBARYS010000447.1:0-3281 GCA_049648155.1 Catalinimonas sp.
GTGTAGCCCACCAGCAGCCCAACCATCAGCGCGCCCTCCCAGCGGGCCAGGTCCAGGTTTAGGGCCAGCACCACCAGCAGCACGGAGCTGCCCATCGTCATGGGCCAGTCGAGGCGGATGCTGTCGCGCTGCACGCGCACCGGGTATACCACCGCCGTGATGCCGAGCACCAGCGCCAAGTTGCAGACGTTGGAGCCGACGACGTTGCCCATCGCCAGGTCGGGGCTGCCGCTGAGGGCCGACGTGATGCTGATGAGCAGTTCGGGAGCTGAAGTACCGAAGGCGACGACCGTCAGACCGACGACCAGGGGCGAGATGTCGAACCGCAGGGCCAGCGCCGACGCGCCGCGCACCAGCAGTTCGCCGCCGCCGATCAGGGCGATCAGCCCCCCCACAATTTGGAGCGTGATGATGAGCATAAGGGGCGCAAAGATAGGAGGTTGCCGCCCGGTCGGAGGGCAAACTACCCGCCCGCCACGAAGCGGCCGGTGCGCTCCTGCCAGCGCATGATCAGCTCGAAGGTGTTGTTCGACTTTACCCAATCGAGGTAGCCGTAAGTCTCCCCCTCCACGCCGATCAGCTCGTCGAGGGCGGCCCGCTCGTCGGCGGTCGGCTCGGGCGGCAAGAAGGCCGTGAGCTCGTGGACGTCGTAGAGGCGCACGAAGGCTTCGAAGTCGGTAACCTCCCAGCGGTCGGCGAAGCGGCGGTACGCCTCCAGCCGGGCGTGTTCGGGGTGGTGCGGGTGCATGAGGGGAGAACGCGCCGCCCGCCGGATGGTTTATCGGCTCACCTGGGCCGGCGGGTCGGTAGACGCCCTCGGTCGAGATTTCCCGCAAACCGGCCCAGGCGCTGAGAGCCTCGCGCGGCTGCCTGGTGGGCAATTCCGACTCGCTGTTCGACGCTTCGCTGCTGCGCAAGCTTGAACGGAGACAGCGGCTACCCGACGAGGGCGGCCGGACGCTGCTCTACCTGCTCGGCTGGGTGCTACAGCACATGCGCGGCGAGCAGGCCGCAGGCCTTTGCTTTCTGACCAAACAAAAAAGCCCCCACCGACAACCGGCGAGGTATAGAAGCGAAACAGTAGACGCAGTACGCATTGCTAACGGGGAGCTACGTGCCGATCTACTTCTTCGAGCGGTACGGAGACGTTCTCTTTGAGCGTTAATTTTCACGGTGCCGAACGCCGGTGCGGATCACGTTAGACAGTAAGGGTGGCTTAGCTCACGCTTCACGTTACCGGCATTGCTCCCTGTTGCAGAGCTACCCTCCTTTCGCTACTTTTTATAGATCGACCTCGTACGCTGCTCTAATAATTCTTATGTTGTCGATTTCTAGATTCTCGTCCGATCTTTTTAGGATCAAATTGTGGGTGCCGTTGCCGAGCATGTGCCCGATACGTTTAATCTGGTAGGTCTTGAAGCCTTCCGAAGAGAAGTCGGCCACGAGCGGCTCAAAATCAAACTCTCCGATCTTAAACCACAAGGTGTCTGTCCGGCTCTCGGCGCTTTTGATGTCGATCTCGAAAATCTTGTCGTGCCTATAGTAGTTAATTTCGCCCCGAGGCAGGTTGAATTTACACGCAGCAAGATCTTCGTACCTGACGGTGTTGTCGAAGTCGATGCTTACCACACTGTCCTCATCTTCCAACGTATAGACCGGTACATCTTCGTTATCGTCCAGCAAAAAAAGAAACAGCAGGTCTCGTCTGTTCTCCTTGACCCGTAGGGGTATCCTTCCGTTTTTGTCGTCGATGCCGGACAGCGTATAAAAGAACGATGTTATCGACTCGCGCCATTTCTCGGAATACTTCTTTTGTTGTTTGAGGCGGTCCATCACTCCAGTGAACCGTAGGCTGTCGACGGAGCTGTCGAGCTTTCGCCACTCCTCTATCAGCCACTCAGACTCTTTAACTCCTTCGTGTTGGTAGTCATATATCGCTTGAATCAAGGTCTTACCGCTCCTCAAAGTGTGGGTGTAAGGCAGATGATGAAAGAACAACAATTCGCGCTCAGGGGTGGTGGCTGGGTTTTCGTACCTCCTGGCGAGCTCGGCGGCGTATAAAGCCACGTAGCCCGATCCGGATTCCGTGGTTCTGTCAAATCCGACGCCGAGCGTATCGGATTTATGAGCAACGAGCCTGCTTCGGGTCGGGGCGGGGTTGATCCGATCGCTGTTGAAGAAGTAGCCCGTCCCGAAAGGCACTTGATTCATGGCATAAATACGGTGAGACTGCATCAACATGTTGTTGATGATACCCCTACTTTTGGGCTCATTGCCGAATGTCAGCCGTATCCACTCGTCAGTGATTTCATCGACAGACAGTTCAGGGTTCCAGGCCAAGCGCCCGAAGCCGTAAAGGTTGGCCTGCGCCAGATGATGCCCCGTCCAGTTGGTATCGGCACCGATGTTCGCCACCCCACAAATGCCGACCCGTTGCTGACCGAAAAGCGAGCCGTCAACCACCTTGCGCACTTCGCTTCCCCGGCCTTCTCTGTAGGTATCGAAGTGCAACACCCGATGCCAGAACGGGACGAGGTAATTGAGTGCGATCTGTCTCCCCGTGTACTCTTGCGTGATCTGCAATTCGAGCATTTGGTTGGTCCGGGGCATGGCTCCGAACAAGGGGTGTACCGGCTCGTTCACCTGAAAGTCGATGGGGCCGTTTTTGATCTGTAGGATTACGTTCTCGGCGAACTGCCCGTCTTGCGGTCGGAAGAAGTCGTAAGCCTGCTTCGCCCGGTCGTCTGTGCTGACACCGTACACGAAGGCGCGCCAGATCACCACGCCCCCGAAAGGTTCGAGGCACTCGGCCAGCATATTCGCCCCCTCCGCGTGCGTACGCTTGTACATGTACGGCCCCGGTTGGCCTTCGGAGTCGGCCTTCACGAGGAAGCCACCAAAGTCTGGTATGGCCAAGTATATCTCGTCGGTTTTCTTCTGCCACCATTCGGCAACCGCCGGGTTCAAAGGGTCAGCGTCGGGCAAGCCCCCGATCTCGATCGGCGAAGCATAATTTGCTGAAACGTACAACTTGATGCCGTACCTTCGGAACAAGTCAGCTAGACTTTTATATTTATCTATATATTCAGTTCTCAGCATCTCGGAACTCGCGTTGACGTTGTTAATTACGGTGCCGTTGATTCCAATGGAAGCTAAAAAACGCGCATAATCGACGTACCTCGGCTCAATTTGAGGCAGCGCCTGCCAATTCCATATTGATCTGCCAGCATAACCACGCTCAATACTTCCGTCCAAATTATCCCAATGGTTGAGCATCCGCA
>JBARYS010000448.1:0-2609 GCA_049648155.1 Catalinimonas sp.
GGTCTCGGTGCGCTCGGCGAGGGTGGTGCGGCGGCTCACCAGTCGGTGCTCTACCTCCTGCGCGTGGCGGCGGGTGCGTTCGGTCTCGGCCTCGGCTGCCTGTACCGCGCGCCGGGCTTCGTCGCGCGCGCTGCCGGTGTCGGCGATCTTCTGTTCGAGCCGCTGCCGCGCCTGCGCCCGCGTGCGGAGGGTCTGGTGGGCCAGAGCCACAGCGGCGGTTCGGTACTCGTCGCGCAGCTCGAAATAGCGCTGCGCCTGGCGGGCTTGCCGTTCGAGCTGCCGCATGTTCTTCTGGATCTCCTGCAAGAGGTCGGCCACGCGGTCCAGGTCCTGCCGGGTGGCGTCGAGCTTGCGCAGCGTCTCGCGCTTGCTGGCTTTGAACTTCGACACCCCGGCGGCCTCCTCGAACAGCCCCCGGCGGGCGTTCTCGCGGTCGTTGAGCAGGTCGTCGACCATGCTTAGTTCGATGATGGCGTAGCTGTCGGAGCCGATACCGGAGTCCATGAACAGGGCCGTGATGTCCTTCAGGCGGCAGGTCACCCCGTTGAGCAGGTACTCACTCTCGCCCGAGCGGTAGTAGCGGCGCGTGATGCGCACCTCGGCCCACTCGGTGGGGAGCACGCCCCGGTGGTTGCGGAACGTGAGCGACACCTCGGCCATCTGCTGGGGGCGGCGCTGCTTGGTGCCGTTGAAGATCACGCTCTCCATCTTGTCGGAGCGCAGGTTGCGGGTGCGCTGCTCGCCCAGCACCCAGCGGATGCTGTCGACCACGTTCGACTTGCCGCAGCCGTTCGGGCCGACGATGCCCGTCACGCCCTCGTCGAAGTGGATCACGGTGCGCTCCCCGAAGCTCTTGAAACCCTTGATTTCCAGCGTGGTCAGTTGCATGGCGAGGCGGAGGCAAACCACGAAAGTAACCGGCAGGCCACAAACCACGTCCGCCGGCGAGACGGCGCTTTTCGAGTGGCGGCCGTACCTTACGTAGTTGCACCGCCGCAGCGGCTCACTCTTTTTGCCATGGACATTTCGGACGTTATCATCTACATCATCGGGGGCATCTTCTACTTGGTTTTCAACCTACTGAAGAAGCGCAAGGCTAAGCAGCAGGAGCAGCCTCAAGACGGCAGGACCACCCGCCCGCCCGACCTGTTCGAGACCTTTTTCGGCGAAGAGGAAGAGACGCCGCCTGACCGGCGCGACGCCGAGGCTCGTGAAGTGGCTCGGCGGGGCGAAGAGGTGCGCCGGGCGTTGGAGGCCCGCCGGCAGCAGGCGCAGGAGGCCGCCGCGCCGGTCAAGGAGGCGTCGGAGTCCCTCTACCGCCGCACGCGGGAGCAGGACGCTCCCTACTACCGCCGGGGCGAAGAGGTGAAGAAACGCCCGGTCGAGACGGACGAACCTTACTATCGACGTGCCGAGGAGCAGAAGGAGACGTCGCTGCGGCGCATCGAAGAGGCCAACCGCAAGCTAAAAGAGGCCGACGCCGACGCCACCGGCTACAAGACGCTCGAAGAGCTGGACTCGCCCGAGGTGACTTCCTACCGAACCATCGAACAGACCGCCGACGAAGAGGCCGTGGCCGCCGCCCGCGAGCGCCGCCGCCGGGCCGAGCGCGAAGCCCAACAGCAACGCGCCGTCACCGAGCACCGCCTGACCGAAACGGAAGCGCCGCGCCGGTCGCGCCGCCGGGCAGAGTCCGCCCAGACCGAACGCTACCGCCGGATGCTTGCTGCCCCCCATTCTGCCCGCGACGCCGTGGTGCTGAGCGAGATTCTCCGGCGGAAGTTTTAAGTGTTGCTAGTTCTGTTGTACTGCCGGGTTTCGTCTCTGCTGTTCATAACTCTAATAGTTTATAAAACGATTGTTTGCAGAGTTGACAGCAGAGATTCTTTTCATGTGGGTAGGTCTGATTCATGGATCTGAATGCATCGCTACTTCAACCGGCAGGACGCTGGTTCTCCCACGCCGGTGCCGTCACGAAGAGGGAGAAGCGCCGCCACCGAAGTTTAGTCGAATTCGGACGTGACCCAGTGAATGATCACCGTGTGCTGTACGAATAAAGTTTCGTGAGTGACGATTCTACCGGTGGTGCTTTTGTTCGACATAGCACTCCCATAATTTTCTTTGGACTAAAGCGCTTCATCGACGCAAACCGAGAGTTCTGTGCTTTTCTGTTGCACATGAGTAGTTATTAGTTTCACAATCCCAATACGCTGACCTATCGAGCGGCTTTTTCTGCATAACTTGTCGGTGAAAGTTCCCACATTTCTTACCCTAAATCCCACCTTATGCAGATTGTCAGCGAAGAGTTAATCCTTTTTTACAATGGTGAGTCGTCGCGTGGTAAGAAGACCCTGGCCTACGCCCAGACCCTGACGAAGCGCATCAACCGGCAGGAGTTGAACAGCGTGCGTGTCTCCACCACCATTTTCCGCATGATGCTCGACCGGTTGCAGCTTCGGCCCAAAGATCTGCTGAACCGTGCCGACCCTTACTACCAGTCGTGCGTGCGTGGCCGCGACTTCGCCCCAGAACAGTGGCTCGACCTGCTGCGCAAGCGCCCTGACCTGCTGAAGGCCCCCATCGCGATGTACCGGGGAAAGGCCATACTC
>JBARYS010000449.1:0-3018 GCA_049648155.1 Catalinimonas sp.
CCGGGGCAGAAGAAGAACCAGTCCGAGCTGTATCCAACGTAACGCCGCCTTCGAGCATTGGGGAGGAGGCAGCAGTAGGTGAGAAAGCAGAGGCGCGACCTTGGGAGACTGAAAAGCGGGCCGAGGAGGTACGGCGGGAGGCTGAAGCAGAGAGAGACGAGCCGCCGCCCGCCGCCCGCCGACGGGTGGAGGGCGGAAAGCAGCGCCCGATCCTGATTCTGGTAGACGCGATGAGCGACGCCGACCGCGCCTTTCTCACCAAGGTGTTGCAAGCATTGCAACTCTCCTGGGACGATGTGGCCGTAGCCGACGCTGACCAGCGCCCCGTGAGCTGGCGGCCACTGGTCGAGCGGTTGCGCATTGAACAGATGATCTGCTTCGGCGTGACCAACCTGCTCGACCCCACCCTGCCGGCCAGCCCGTATCAACTGATGCCTTCGGGCAAGTTCCGGTTCGTTTTGGCCGACTCGCTCGCGATCGTAGCGGCCGACGCCGCCCGGAAGAAAATGCTGTGGCGCGAGCTGCGGCAGATGTTCGCGCCGCTCGCTTAAACTAAACGCCCCTTCTTTCGTCAAAGGAAGAACGCGGTGCCCATCAGGCCGGAGGGCACCGTGGCGACGACACGACTACCCTTTTTCATAACCAGTGGAACCCCTCACGGCGGCGGCATACGTCGGGCGTACGGGCATGAAAACGCGCGCATGGCGAAGAAACCTAAACTTGTTGCCCTGACCGGGGCGGGCATCAGCGCCGAGAGCGGCCTCGGCACTTTTCGGGGAGCGGGCGGCCTCTGGGAGGGTCACCGCGTGCAAGACGTGGCCTCGCCCGAGGGCTTCCGGCGCGACCCCGAACGAGTGCTTCGTTTCTACAACGAGCGCCGCCGCGCCGCCCGCCGTGCCCAGCCCAATGCGGCCCACCGCCGACTGGCCGACCTGGAAGCGTACTACGACGTGGTGGTCGTCACCCAGAACGTCGACGACCTGCACGAACGAGCCGGGTCGAGCCGGGTGATCCACCTGCACGGTGAACTGCTGAAGGCCCGCGGCGTGGGCGACGACGAGACGATCTACGACCTGGGCGAGGCCGACATTGAGCCGGGCGACCTGTGTCCGAAGGGCTTTCAGCTACGGCCGCACGTGGTCTGGTTCGGCGAGATGGTCCCCATGATGAACGTCGCCGCCCGCCACGCCATGCTCGCCGATCACTTCCTCATTGTGGGCACGTCGCTACAGGTCTATCCAGCCGCCGGCCTCGTGGATATGGTGTCAAGCGAATGTTTTGTATATCTAGTCGACCCTAACGAGCCTTACGTCCATAATACATCGCATTTGTACATTTTTCCTGAACGAGCGAGTGTCGGCATGGAGCAGGTTTACACAATACTGAAAGCAGAGGCGGAGTGACACTTACCGATACTCGCGTCAATTTAGTTTAATTATGTATCATTATAAACGAATGTAGATTCTATACATGTTAAAGTAAGACTGATAATTATCGTTTTTAATGTGTTATTTATGATAACTAGTCGATTTTTTGTGAAAATGTACAATTTCATGAGATGATTCTTTTTTGCCGGTTCGTAAGATTCTATATTTGGGGCACTAACTCAGACTAACCTAATCTGTATGTCAATGAAATGCATGATCGTCGACGATGAGGAATCAGCACGATTTGCGCTGAAGAACTTTATCAAACAGACCGAATTCCTTACCCTCGGCTACGAGTGTGGGAATGCTATCGAAGCCCTGAATGCCTTGCAGAAGGACCAAATCGACCTGCTGTTCCTCGACGTTGAGATGCCCGAGATGTCCGGCCTTGAGCTGTTGCAGTCGCTCGACAACCTGCCGCCGGTGATCTTGGTCGCCTCCAACAAGGAGCACGCCGCCGATGCTTTCGAGCACAACGTGGTTGATTACCTCCTCAAGCCCATTCAATACCCACGCTTCATCCGCTCGGTAATGAAGGTGCGCGACGCACAGGTCTCTATCTCCAACAACCCCACCGACGACGACATCTTCGTACGGACCGATTCGAAGATCGTCAAGCTGCGCTACAGCGAGATTCTTTACGTGGAAGCGCTCGCCGACTACGTGATGATCAACACGGTCAACAACCGACACATCGTCCATTCGACCATGAAGGGCATGGAGAAGAAGCTGCCCATTGAGGTGTTCTCGCGTGTGCACCGCTCTTACATCGTCAACCTGTCGAAGGTCGAGCAGATCAAAGACTTGCACGTGGTCCTTCAAGAGAAAGAGATTCCGATTGGCGCTTCTTACAAAGACAAGTTCATGAAGCGTCTTAAGTTTTTGTAGGTGCAACGTGCTTCTACTACCAAACCCCGGTTTTGCCGGGGTTTTTTTGTGCCCTCGCGGGTGTGGCGGCGGGGTGGAAGTACGACCCATACACAAACGTTTGCAAACGTTTATAAACGTATCTACATGTGTATCATACGATTAACGGCTCTGGGAGCGGTTCTTTTGCTGTCGTAATCAATCACTTACCGACAAAAACAACACGTCATGAAGAATCTGAAGAACCGCGTCCACCTGATCGGCCACCTGGGTGCCGACCCCGAAGTCAAAGTATTCACGAGCCGCAACGACGAGCCACGTACGCTCGCTAAGTTCTCGCTGGCTACGTCCGAGAGCTACCGCAACCAACAGGGCGAGCGCGTCACCGACACCCAGTGGCACAACGTGGTGGCCTGGGGCCGGGTGGGCGAAATCGCGGGGCAGTACCTCCAGAAAGGGCGGCAAGTCGCCGTAGAAGGTAAGCTCACCTACCGCCATTACGACGACAATCAGGGCGTGCGCCGGTACGTCACCGAAGTGGTGATCGACGACCTGCTGCTGCTCGGCACGCCCTCGACCGAGGCGCGCCCCGACCGAGAGGCCGTCACGGCCTAGCCTCGTTTCTCCAACCTTTTTATCCGTAAGCACATGAACACCTCAACCCAACCCCGCACGGCCCCGGCCCCGGCCCCGGCCGCGCCCGACACCTACGACATCTCAAAGT
>JBARYS010000450.1:0-5818 GCA_049648155.1 Catalinimonas sp.
CGACCGGGCGGGCGTGGAGGCGCTCGCCGCGCGTGGTCCCGTCTGGCTGAGCGACGTGCCGGACCTGCCCGCCGCCCTCGACATGATCCGCGCCCTCGGCCAGGTGTGCGACCGCCGCCCGGATGCCGCGCATCTCGCCGAGCGGATCGCCGCCGCGTTCGGAGCGTTACCCTCCGCTGCCGGTCATCGGCCCGGTGGACCCACGGCCGCTTACCTGATCTGGCGCGACCCCTGGATGGCGGCGGGCGGCGGCACGTTTATCCACGACATGATGGGGCGGGCGGGCCTACGCAACGTCTTCGCCGACCGCCCGCGCTACCCGCAGGTGGACGCCGCAGCGCTGCGGAATGCACGTCCTGACCTGCTGCTGTTGCCCTCTGAGCCGTTTCCCTTCGCCGCAAAGCACCTGGCCGAAGTCGAGGCGCTGGTGCCCTCCGCGCGTGCCCGGCTGGTTGACGGGGAGCTGTTCTCTTGGTACGGCAGCCGGCTGCTCCGGGCGGCCCCTTATCTGGCGGAGTTACGCCGCACGTGGGCCGACGGGCCGGTTACCGGCTGATCTCGAAGCCGGTCTTCAGCAGGTCGTCCCAGAAGGTGGGGTAAGACTTTCGCACCACTTCCGGCGTTTCGATGCGCACCGGGTGCAGCAGCGCCAGCGGGGCGAAGGCCATCGCCATGCGGTGATCCTCGTAGGTGCGGACCGTTACGACCTCGTGCGAGGCGGCCGGGGCGGGCTCCAGCGTCCAGTATCCGCCGGTGTCTTCGGCGAGGCGGTGCCCCCAGTGCGCCAGTTCGCGTTGCAGCGCGTCCAGCCGGTCGGTCTCCTTCACGCGCAGGCTCTCCAGGCCGTTGGCACGCACCCGCACGCCGCGCGCGGCCGCTGCCGCGAAGACGGTCTGTGCCAGGTCGGGGCAGTCGACGAAGTTCAGCACCAGCGGCTCGTCCGCAACATCGTGACGGCTCAGCTTCGCGCCCTCGGCGGTAAACTCGGTCGTGACGCCCAGCGCCCGCATGATGCCCGCGATGCGGCGGTCGCCCTGCAGAGATTCGTCGTCGAGGCCGCGCAGCAGAATCGTAGCCTCCGCGTCGGGGGCGAGGGCCACCACGCTGTACCAGTAGCTGGCCCCCGACCAGTCGGACTCGACCGTGTAGGGGCGCGGGGCGTAGGCCTGCGGGCCGACCAGCAGCGTGCGGCCTCCGTCGCTCCACCGCGACTCTACTCCGAACGCAGCCATCAGCGCGCGCGTCATCTCGATGTAGGGGCGCGACGTGATCGGTCCCAGCAGGTTGATCTCCAAGCCGTCGGGCAGGGTGGGAGCCACCATCAGCAGCGCCGAAATGAACTGGCTGCTCACGTTGCCGGGCAGCTCCGTCTGGTGCTTGCCCCGGTAGTCGAAACCCCTCAGGTGCAGCGGCGGGCAGCCGGGCGTCTTCTCGTACGCGATGTGCGCCCCGATGGCTTGCAACGCCTCCACCAGCGGACCGATGGGGCGCTCCTGCATGCGCGGGGTGCCGGTCAGCACGCACTGCGAGCCGGTCACGGCGTGGTAGGCCGTCAGAAAGCGCATGGTGGTGCCCGCGTCGCCCACGTCGAGATGTTTGCCCCCCTCGGTCAGCAGGCGGCGCATGGTCTGCGTGTCGCGCGCCGAAGAGAGGTTTTGTAGGTCGGAAGTGCCGCCCGCCAGCGCGTCGATGATCAGTACGCGGTTGCTGATGCTCTTCGAGGCGGGCGGGGTCAGGTCGGCGCGAACGCGGCCGGTGGGGTGGTGTAAGAGCAAGGAGTCGGACATGGGGCCGCAGGATACGCAGATTCGGGCAAAATGCGCTCGCCGCCGGGCACGAAAAAGCCGCTGGGCACGGTTGGCCCGGCGGCGTGAAGGTTCTTCACCCACGGCGCGGCTACTGCACCACGATGCGCCCGTGGCGCGTGCCGGAAGAGGAACGCCCCCCCTTCGCCACCACGTGCGTACCGTACCAAGCCGTATTGTGGCCGGATAGCAGCCAATACCACCATCCAAGTATTCAAGCGGGTAGTGATACGCCGCGTACGAGTACTACGTCTGCCCATCGGCGACCGTGGTGATAGAGTCGGCTCAGTAAGCGTGGTAAGCCGTCGGTTCGACGTACGGGTAGACCGTTACATCCTCGTAGGCATAGCGCGTCGCACCGGCGGGCAGCAGCGGGCAGCAGCGGGCGGTACGGTGGCAGTGCCGGCGATCAACAGCAGGAGGGGGAAGAGGCGGTGCATGAACACAAGGGTTATTGGACGAAAGGTCGGTGGAAGAAGTGCCGAACGGCTCCTTGGTGAGGTGAGCAAAGTTCCAGACTGTAATGTGCAGACGAAGTGCAAGTCCTGACGCGTGGCTTCGCGCGGTGATTTTTACGGGTTAGGATCTTGCGCCGCCCGCCACGTGGCGGCCAGCAGCCCTAACAGTACCGAGTCCTGCACCTCGCCGTGCACGCGCCAGCGCTCGCGGAGGTAGCCCTCCCGTTCGAAGCCCAACTGCCCGAGCGTCTTTAGCGAGGCGGCGTTGCGCGGGTCCACGTCGGCTTCCAAGCGGTTCAGGTTCATCTCGCCGAAGGCGTGTCTGAGCAGGCGGACCAGCGTCTCGCGGGCGTACCCCTTCCGCCAGTACGGGTAGCCCAGCGCGAAGCCTACTTCGGCCCGCCGGTGGGTCCGGTCGATCTCCGCCAGCGTGCAGGTGCCGATCACCAAGCCGTCCTCACGGCGGGCAATGCCCCACTGCATCAGTCCACCGCTCCGGGCGTAGTCGTGGATCTCCCGCAGCAGTTGCCCGGCGGCGGCCGGGTCGGGCAGGGCCGGCGTGCTCCAGTAGCGCACCACCTCGGGGTGGGAGAAGATGTCGTAGAGGGCGGGCACGTCGCCGTCGGTGAGGGTGCGGAGCGTGAGGCGGGGCGTTTGCAGCGGCGGAAGGCGGTGGTCGGGCATGGGGCAAAGTACCGAAGCCGGGCGCTCTCGGCGGAATTGCGTAACCTGCCCCGTGAACACGGCCACCCGCACCCGCCTGACCTTGCTCTTCGGGGCGCTGCCGCTGCTGCTGGCCGGCGGCGACCACCTCGCCCAGGGAGCGACGCTCGTCGGGGTGCTGACGGTGGGCGTGGGGGCGCTGAACCTGCTGGCTGTGCTGCTCAGCGAGCGGCTGCCGCCGGTGGCCTTCATCATGCTCAGCGCGGCAAGTGCGGCGGCTGCGCTGGCTACGGCCTACCTCTACTACCGGAGCGAGCGGTCGGGGCTGCCCTACGTGTGGCTAACGGCTGGGGCGCTTTACTGCTACGCGGCCTACCAATTTTACCGGCGCGGGCGGGCGGGGTAAGTATTCTCGACCATGTTGCAGGAAGAGACAGTAACTCCTACGGACGCCTCTACTTCGTCCTTGCCTGCCTCCGTGACATTTTAAAACCGAAGCCTCAGACGATCTGGACCGACAGCGCGATCACCAAAATCGGCATGGAGAAGCACGAGCACAGGCAGCAGCAGGTTTAGGATGCTTTTGCCCGTACCGAAGCCCTGAACCTCCGAGACACCGATGACACAGAGCACGATGGTGCACACCCCCGGCGCGAGTTCCAGAAACACTGAACCGTAAAAGAGTACGTGCGGGCCGATGCCTCCGCTCGTGATGTCACCTTCCGCCTTGAACAGTTCAATGCTGTAGACGCCAATCTGAACCATCGGGAAAGCCAAAGAGACGATGGACGAAATCAGGGCGTAGGAAATCACCCGCAGAATCGACCACGTTGAGCCTTCGCCGCCGAGCCGGCTGCCCGTTGAGGCTCATCCGTCAATCATCACACTTGCGGGGGCTTGATCTGTATGTTAGTATAAAGTTGTTTTGAATCACTTTTTAAGTCAGCAAAGACAAAACCAGCATAGCCGCTCGCCGCAGGGTACGACGCACCGCTTACCTTCTCTCCCTAACAAACGACTTGCCCCGCACGAAGCACGCAACGCCTCCCGATGCACCTACTCTTACACGTCTCTCGCCGCCGGCTCTTCTCTCTCCTCTGCGCACTTGCTACGCTTCCGGCCACCGCTCAGAACCCGTCCGACGAGTGGTTTCCCATCGATCTTCAATCCGCCGGGGGGGAAGACGTGATCGGCATGGCCGACTGGCTCGACGCGCCGGCGGGACGGCACGGGTTCGTACGGCAGCAGGGAGACCGGTTCGTGTGCGAGGACGGCACGCCGATCAAATTCTGGGGTGTGAACATCGGCGACCAACGGTGGTCGGTGCCGACCGACGAGGTGGACCGCTGGGCCGACTACTTGGCGCGCTACGGCGTGAACGGCGTACGCTTCCACAAGTTTACCTGGAAGCTGCCGCCCGAGGGGAGCGACTCGTCGACCGCGCTTGATCCGGTAAAGATGGCGCGGTTCGACTACTTCCACGCCGCCCTGAAGGAGCGGGGTATCTACTCGGGGTGGTCGCACATCTATGGCCACCGCGTGCGCCCCGCCGATCGCGACCGGCTGCTTGCTTACGACGAGATTGCCGCCACGGGCAGGGGGCACCTGTGGGGCACGAGCTACGGGTTGGTAAACTACTTCCGCGACCTACAGGCGCTGAACATCGAGCTGACCGTCCGCCTGCTGAACCACCGCAACCCCCACACGGGCCTGCGCTACGCCGACGACCCCGCGCTGAACTTCGTGGAGTTGCAGAACGAGGACAACGCCTTCTTCGCCGCCGCCGATATCCGCCTGCGACAGACACCGACCTACCGCCGCGCCCTCAGCCGCATGTTCTCGGACTGGCTCCTGAAGCAGTACGGCAGCGAAGACGCCTGGCGGACAGCCTGGGGCGACGTGCCCGATACGCTGAGTCCGGCAGCGGGAAACGTCTACCCCCGACCCAACCACGGCTACTTTCAGTGGGAGTACCAGCACGCGCTCGACGAGGGGCAGCCCATGCCCCGGCACACGCTCGACCAGATGCGCTTCCTCTACGAAGTGCAGAACGATTTTTACGAGCGCTTCACGGCGGCCGTGCGTGCCACCGGTTACCGGGGCGTGATCGTGACCTCGGGCTGGCAGGCGGGGGCGGGGCCGTCGCACTACTACAATCTGGCTTCGGATGCCGCCCACGGCGTGGTTGATCGGCACAACTACTTCGGCGGGGCGGGGCACGACCTGAAGCCTACGGACGAGCCGTTCGGCAACGAGGCGATGGTGCGTGCACCCGGCTCGGGACTGCTCAGCACGGGCCTGCAACAGGTGGCCGGCAAACCCTTCATGATCTCGGAGTGGATAAGCAAGCTGCCGAACGAGTGGACCGCCGAGGCCGCGCCGCTGATCGCCCTCTACGGGATGGGCTTACAGGGGTGGGACGGCTCGTACGCCTTCGCCAATAACCAGGCTCGCCTGACCGAAACGGTCGAAGTGGCGAACCACGGGGTCTACAACGCCGACGCGCCGACGCACATGGGCCTCTACCCGACGCTGGCGCGGATGATCTACCGGGGCGACCTGCGCGAGGGCGAGGTGATCTCGACGCGCGCCGTGCACGTGCCGAGCCTCGCCGAGGGCCGCCTGGGCTTCCGCGACGAGGTGCACCAGCAGAGAGACTACAAATCGTTCGGCGGCGACGTGCCCGCCGCCGCTTTGACGGTGGGGCGCGTGGTGGTCGACTTCACCGATACTTTCCAACCAACCGAGCCGTTCCGCCCGGAGGCCCACGCAAAAACGGGCGCGCGGGTCGATACGCTGGTCGCCACCACCGAACAGCTCCGCTGGGCGTACGACTCGACCGCGCGGCACGGCGTAGTGACCGTCAACAGCACCGGGACGCAGGGGGTCATC
>JBARYS010000451.1:0-3605 GCA_049648155.1 Catalinimonas sp.
GTTTCTCATAAGTTCGCTTAAGCACGGTTTGGCTGCGAACTTATTACTAAAATAGTCCAGCTAAAAACAGATATCGGTCAATAAGACACGTCGTAAGGAGCGGAGCGTAACGCTCGGTGCTGCTCCCCCACGGAGGCACACGAGCCCTCGCATTGCCCCATCCTATTCACCCCCGGATCCCTTTCCCACCGCCTGTGGGCGCGGCATCTCCTCCTCGGCGTCGGGCACGACGGGCTCGTCGACATCCGGTTCTTGCTTCGCCTCCCGCACGCCGCGCGGAAAAAGGTCGCGGAGCCGGTCGAAGCTCTGAGTGTGCAAGATGCTGAAGCCCTGTGTCGTGTTATTGTTGTTTTCGAGCGTCAGATTGCCCGTTATGTTCTGATTGTTACGTGTGAACATCTTGAGGCGCAGCCGATTGTCGCGCGTCAGCGAGTATTCGACCGTGATGTCGCCGATAATGTTGGAGGCCGTCGCCTGGTTGTCGGCGTTCGTGAACGAGCCGTCGCGCGTGAAGCGCAGCCGCCCGTCGAAGGCGGTGTACGAAAGCCGCAGTTGCAGCGTGTTGAGCGCGTCCTGGTCGAGGCCGTTCAGGTCGATGTCGATCTCCAGGTTCTCGTCGATGCGCGAAAGGTAGTAGCTGGCCTGGTTCGAGAGCAGCTCGCTCAGGCTACCCCCGGCCCCGGCGGTGCCCACCTGAAAGCCCCCACCCGCGAACGAGTTGGGCTGCAGCAGCGAGCGCAGCACCAGCAAGCCGAACACCTGGCGGTTGAGCTCCTGTTCGTCGAACTGGATGAGCGAACGCAACTGCACCACGTACGGCTCCAGGTTGCCGGGGTAAGTGTTCTCGGGCACCTTGATGCCCAGCGTAATGAGCGGCGAGAGTAGGTTACCCTCCAGGTCGAGCAACACCTGCACCGGGTAACGGCGCGTGATGTTGGGGATGTTCTCGCGCTCGGAGGGCGGCACCAGCGGGCCGAACGAGGTCACCTGCTGGTAGAGGGCGTTCATCGAAAGCTGCGCCTTGAGCGGGTCGCCGTTCCAGGTGATGCTGCCGCCGGGCTGCACGACGAACTCCTTGTTGATGAGGTTCAGCAGGGTGAAGTTGTAGCGCCCCCGCGTCAGGGTGTACTGCCCGAAGATGTTGAAGTCGCCCCGCGTGTCGACCACCATCTTGACGGTCCCCTCGCCGTTGGCGCGGATGATGTCGCCGGAGCGCTCGTCGAAGATGATCTCCCCGTAGGCGTCCGGTGTCACCTCTAGGTTCAGTTCGAGCGTCAGCCCCTGCAGTGTGGTCTGCCCGACCCGGCCGGAGTCGGCCGGCACCTCGCCCGCCCCGGCGGTAGAGTCGGTGTCGATGAACGTGACGTACGACGTGCTCGCCAGCGACTCTTCGTCCGAAACGGGAATGTAAAGGCGCGTGCCTCGCTCGGTGCGCAGGTCACCGCGGATGCTGAGGCTCTCGAACGGCCCGAAGATCTCCATCGAGCCGGTGGCCAGCACCTCACCGTAATAAAGGGGGTTGTCGCGGGCGGTCGTGTTCAGCACTTGAAAGCTCTCCAGGTCGCCCCGCAGGCTGACCAAGAAGTTGGTGAAGCCATCGTGGAACAAGCTGCCGCGCGAGAGCACCGCCCGGTTGCCGTCCTCGTCGACGAGCGCCAGGCTGCTCACGCTGATCTCGTTCTCGCTGAAGTAAACCTGGTCCGAGAATCGGTAGCGGGTCTTCAGGTAGTCGATTTCAAACTGACCGTCGCGCACGCTCAGACTGCCCAGCACGAAGGGGTCGGCGAACGTACCCAGCACCCGCACCGAACCGGCGATATCGCCCTCCACCTCGGAGATGTCGGGCACGATGGCCTCCAGGAAGTGCAGACTGGCCCCGTCGAAGCGGGCCGTCAGGCTCAGTTGGTTCTCTTCGTCGTCGGGCCGCACGAAGCCCGCTACCCTCACCACGCGCAAGTCGTCGTTGCTCACGTCTACGTCTACCTTCAGCCGCTGCGCCGCTTCTTCCCATTCGGCCGTACCGTAGATGCGTTCCAGCGGGAAGCCCTCGTAAACAAAGTCACGCACCAGCCACTCGCCGGTAATCAGGGGGCGGGCGGCCACCGCCCGCAGCGTGACGTCGGCCTCCACCTGCCCGGCCAGCTCCGGCGTGATGATTCCGTTGAGGGTCGCGAGCTGAAAATCCTTTATCCTGACGGCCAGCGAGTCGGTAGGGCGCGAGCTGACCACCCCGTCGGCACTGAGACGCTGTTCGCCGTTGCTCACGTTGAGCGCTGCGACCCGCACCGAGTCGAGCGACCAGATGGTGATGCGGTTGTCGGCGTCGATGAGCCACTCGCGGTCCAGTAGCCGCACGTGCGACGGCTCGAAGTGCAGCAGCGAATAATTGTTCTTAAAGGCCAGGCTCCCCTCCAACCGGGCCTCGTTGGTGCTGTTGGTCTGCTCCACGCCCGTCTCGAACTCGATGCGGCGGCGGTTCCAGCTGCCTTCGAAGTAGAGGTCTTCCGTCCCCGTGGGCCCGGCGATCTCCTGTCGTCCGGAGGTAATGCGTGCGGACGCCAGCACGTCGGTGCTGTCGTAGATCTTGGAGCTGGACACGTCGGCCGCCACGTCGTAAAAAGTATTCTCGCCGAGGCGCAGCGTGTCGAAGGCCGTTTCGAAGGTCAGGAGCGAGGCGTAGCCGTGCTGAAAGTACCCCTCGGCCCTCACCCCCGCCGAGAGGTAGAAGTCGGGCACGAACAGCCGCACCAGCGGGTTGAGGTCGCGCGCGCGCAGGTCCAGCTCCAGGCCGTAGCGGGCGGGGGCACCGCCCTTGGCGTCGTGGTGTCGTGCCAGCCCCAGCGAGTCGTTGCGGAAGATCATGCCGTACTCGTCGACCAGCGCGGCGATGTCTTCGGCGGCTTGTTTGATACGGAAGTCACCCCGCACGTCCACGTCCGCCAGATCCGAGCGCACCTCCACCCGCCGCCCGCCGTCGGCCGTCTCCTCCGACAGCGCGCGCAGCGAGTCGAGCCGCAGCGCGCGCGGGCCGTAGCGGACGTCCAGGTTGTAGAGGTCGGCCCGCCCCAGCAGGGCGTTCAGGTCCAGCCCTATCAGGTCGACGTTCACGTCGCCGGCCACGTGCGTCAGGCGCGGCACGTAGCCGAGGGCGTCAAGGTCGGCCGAGTCGATCCGCCCGCGCACGTCCACGCGCTCGGGCGTGCGGCGCAGGTCCACCAGCCCCCGCAGGTCGAGGCTCAGGTTCGGGTCGTCGACCCGCACCGTGCCCCGGAAGAGGTTTTCCGTCAGGTAAGCGTTCAGCGAAACGTTACGGTAGTCGTAGCCCCGCACGCCGATGCGCTTCACTTCGGCGCGCACGCTGTCCTGAGCGTTCGAGAGCAAAAAGCCGCTGCCCTCGATCCATCCCGCCATGTCGAGGCGCTGCAAGAGCCGCTGGTCACCCACGAGGCGCCCCAGCTCCAGCCGTTCGGTGGCGATCGCCCCCCGGTAATAAGAGTTGGCCGCGTCGTCGCTGATCTTCAAGTTTACGTCCGAGCGAATGTTGCCCAGGGGCGTCTCAAACGAAGCGTTCGCCACAAAGTCGGTCGGGAAGCCCACGAAGTCTC
>JBARYS010000452.1:0-9809 GCA_049648155.1 Catalinimonas sp.
GCAAACCGGCCGCCCAGTTCGGTGGTGCGCTCGAAGTGGGTCTCGGCCGTGGTGAGGTCGCCGTTGCGGCGGGCGGCGTAGGCCAGCCAGTAGTGACCGTCGGCGCGCTGGGGCCGCACGTCGACCACGCGTTGAAAGTAGCGGGCCGCCGTCGGATAGTCGCGGCGGTTCAGATACATCGCCCCCAGGTTGTACCAGGCCAGGTCCAGCGTCGAGTCGAGCGCCACGGCTTGCTCGTAAAACGTCTCGGCGGTGTCGGCACGCCCGAGTCCTTCGTAGGCAACGCCCTGGTTGTAGGGAACGAACGCGTCGTCGGGCGTGAAGCGTCGGCCCGCGTCCAGGTAGAGCAGCGCCGTGCGGTAATCGCCCGTAGCCAGGTGGATGCTCGCCAGCGTGCTGTAGGCATCGGCGTAGGTATTGTCTTGTTCGAGGGCCGTTTGCAGACTCGATACGGCCTGTGCCGTGTCGCCGGTCTCGGCGTAGACCAGCCCCTTGTAGTAGTAGCCGGCGGGACCGAACGGAGCCAGTTGCAGCGCCTGGTTCAGGTACCCGAGCGAGCGCTGGTACTCGCGCAAAATCAGATAGATCTCGCCGAGCGTGAGGTAGAGCGTGGGGTCTTCGCTGCCGAGGCGCTCGGCCTCGCGGGCGGCCCGCAGTGCGGCGGGAATCTGCTCGACGTCGCGGTAGGCGCGGGCCAGCGCCACGTGATAGCGGACGCGGCTGCTGTCGAGCGCAACGGCCTGTTGGAGGTCCTCGAGGGCGGCAGCGGGGTCTTTCAGCTCCCGGCTCAGTTCGGCGCGCTGGTAGAAGTAGTCGGCACGCGGGTCCTCGTCGATGGCGTCGGTCAGGGCCCGGCGGCGGGCTTCCAACTGCTCTTCGGTGGTCAGGGGCACGTCGCGCACCCGCTCACCGTCGCGGCGGGGCGGTTCGCAGCCCGCCGTCAGTACCATTATTCCGCCGATTATGAGCCATCGCAGCATACCGCGAAGCTACGAAGCCGGGCCGTTCAGGCGCTCCGGGGCGGGCCTAGAGCTTGAACTGCGCCTGCACGCGCACGCCGAACGGGGCCGCGCCGTCGTCGAGGTAGGTGAGGCGGTGAATAAAGTCTACCCGCAGCACGCGCAGGATGTTCTCTACGCCGTAGCTGACCTCGGCGTAGGGGTCGCGGCCGAGCGCCCGCACCTGGAGGCGGTCGCCGTCGGGAAGCTGCTCGAACGAGAACGTCCGGTTGGCCTCGCTCAATTCGCCGAACAGCACGCTGCCCCCCGCCACCAGCCGCCATTTAAGGCGCTTCATCAGCGGCACGCGGTTTAGGACAAACCCTTCGAAGGCGTGCTGGTAGCGCACCCCCGCCCAGCGGTCGCTGACGAATTCGAAGTAGTTCATCAGGTTGTAGGATTGTTGGTTGTAGAACGGCGACTCGTTGCCCAGGTGCGGGCGCAGCAGCGGGTAGGGCAGCGTGGCCGGAATTACCCCCGCGTCGAGCTGGTAGAAGCCCCGCCCGAACAGCCCCATCGGCACCTGCTGCTCTACGCGTAGGTCCCAATGGTTGTAGTCGAAGTCGCCGCCCACCAGCCCCTCGAAGCCGTGGGTGTACCTCAGCGCAAGCACGGGCCACTTGTTCGACCGGATGCGCACACGCTCGTTGTCGTTCTGCAGGTACGTCTCGCCCGGTGCCCAGCGCAGCCCCACGGTCGCCTCGGCGATGGTGAAGTCGTCGTCCATCGGCGTCAGGTCGTCGTGTCGCTTCTGGGTGAAGTACCGCAGGTCGTAGAGCGGGTCGAAGTGGCGGCGGCGCAGGTCGAGGCGGGCGTTCAGGCCCTTCACCACGTCGCCGTGTGCGTAGACGTCGGTGGTCCGTTCCACGAACGGGCGGTTCTGTTGCAGGTCGCCGAAGCGCGTAAAGGCGTTGAACAGCGGGTTGCCCTGCCCCTCGTTGCCCAGCAGCGCCACCTGGTTGATGTCCTCAACGTGGCGCGCGCCCAACACCAGCCAGTTGCGCCGGGCGGCGATGTAGTCCACCTGCCCGCTGTACTTCCAGCGGCGGTCGCGCGTGCCGTACGCCCCGTAGCCGTGCAGGATGAACTTGCGGCTGAGGTCCTCGTTGGTCCGGAAGCCGAGGCGGAAGCGGTGGCCCTCCACGTTGTTGAAGGCATAGGTGTAGAGGTACGGCCCCACGTCGAGCTTGCCCCACTTCGAATAGCCGTTCACGATCACGTCGACGATCTCGACGTAGGTCTTCACCACCGGCAGGTTGCGGATCGTGTCGATCATCTCGTAGACGGCCACTTCGGTCGGCGTCAGGCTGTCGTGGCGGTGCGTCTGCCAGAAGTCGGGCTCGGCGCGTTGGGCGTCGGCGGCCAGCTCCACGCGCTGGTCGTAGAAGCGCACCTCCTTCGGGTCGTTCACCACGAACGCACGGTTCGAGCTGTAGAACTTCGCCAGCATCCCCGCCGAGTTTTCAGTCAGTTCGCCCACGTCGATCACGATGCGGTTCTTAGCGGGCAGCCAGGCGTCGCCGGCGCGGGCCAGCTCCTGCTGAATACGAATCTTTTCGATGAAGTTGAGGTTCGCCTGCGCGCCGACCGTCAGGTCCACTTGCCGCAGGGCGTGCTCGTCGGCCGTAATCCAGATCGAGCCGCTGAACGCCAGGTCGCCCGCTTGCCGGGGCCGCACGTCGAGGCGGTAGCACCAATCGTCGCCCACGTAGAGCGAATCTTCCAGCAGGTAGTGGTAGTAGAGGTTCCAGCCGTCGGCGATGGGCGAGACGAACTCCTTGTCGAGGATGTTCAGCCAATTTGCATAGAAGTTGTACTGCTGAAACGACGAGCCGATCATCTGCGAAATCAGCGAGCCGTCGTCCATGCCGATGCCCGTCAGCTTGGTTTTTCTGATGTACTCGCGCTGCTTGCGGGGGTCGCGGCGGAAGTAGTACTCCGAGAGAGACTCCGAGATGAACACCGGCAGGATGGGCTTGCCGTCCTCACCGGCGATGCGGTCCAGGCTGTCGAACACCTGTGCGATGCGCCGCACCACGGGGCGACGGCGAAACTTCTCTGAGATCTCGTCGACGTCGATCTCGATCTTGTTGTAGCTCTCGTACTGGTAGGCCGTCAAGCGGCGCGGGTCGTGGTCGGCCTTGCGGCGAATCACCTCACGCATAATCGGAAAGGCGGGGTTCTCGCCGACCATCACCACGAACTCGTCGAGCTGCACGCTGACGGAGTGGAGCTGAAAGTTGATGGTGAGCTTGCTGCCCGCGCCCACGGCCTTGACGCGCGTGCCGTAGCCCATCGACCCGGCCACCAGCGAGTCGGTCGGCTGGTGGCTGGTCAGCGTGTAGTAGCCGTCGAAGTCGGTCGTGACGCCGTCCTGCGTGTCTTGAAAATAGACGTTCGCGAAGGGCAGCCCCTCGCCGGTTTCGGCGTCGATCACTTTGCCGGTGACGGTGACCTGCGCCCACAGCGGCCCCACGAACAGACCAAGCAGACTTCCAAGAATGAAACGACGGGTGTTCACGGGCAGAGCGGGTTGGAAAGAAGGGCGTTGACTCACACCTCGATAATGTGAGTGGCGGAGAAAGGTGAACATTCTGCCTCTAATATCTCCAGAAACCCTCACCCAGCACAGCATTACGAGCGCCGATCCCGCCATTTTCCCGTCGAAAGGTTTGCTGAGCAAGATGATTCCCCGGGATCACTGCACGTCGATCTCCTCGCGGTCGCCCAGAAAGCGGGGCTGACGGTCGAGCAGGTAAAGGTCCAGCACGGCCTTGGTGCGGGCCAGCACTTCGCGGACGGCGGTCTTCGAGGAGGCGTCGGCGGGCGCGGGGGCAGCGTAGGCCACGGCGTCCATCCGGTAGTAGTCACCGATGAAGACCGCCCGAAAGTCGTGAAAGCCCTGCGAGATGATCGTCACCGAATCTTGGCCGAACACCTTCTTGCAGCGCACCACTGAGTCGAGGGTTCGGAAGCCGGCGTAGTCGAGCGTGATAGCCGAGGCAGGCACCCCCTGCTTCATGAGGGCGCGGCGCATGGCGGCAGGCTCGTTGTAGTGTCGGCTGCCGTTGTCGCCGCTCACGATCAGGTGGCGCACCTTACCTAGGCGGTACAGCTCGGCGGCGGTACGGATGCGCTGGTGAAAAAAGCCGTTGGGGCGGCCGTCGGCGTACCACTGGCTCGTGCCCAGCACCAGCCCCACGTCGTTGGCGGGCAGGGTGTCGGCGTGGTGGTAAACCTGATGGCGGGTGCTGAGGATGATCCAAAGGTTGGTCAGCAAGCAGACGACCACGACCACGCCTAACCCCCAAGCCGCGCCGCGCAGCAGGTGCCGTTGCAGCCGTAAGTATTTGATCCTCAGCACACCCCTAATGTAAGCGATGGGTGCCCGGCAGACGGACGCGTTTTCCCGGCAGACCTTACGCCCCGCCGGGAGCGGGCCGCTACTGCATGTCTTGCGAGCGGTACTTCAGGCCGTCGGGCTTGGGGTTCTCCTCTGCTTCGTCGCGCCGCTCGGCCTCACTTTGGTCTTCGGCGGTGTAGGGCTTAATGTCCTTGTTGGCCTCGTACAGTTCGTCGGCGTCGCTCGAAGTGGAGCGGTCCGACTTGCGGTAGACGTCGTTGTCGGGCTTGTTGCCGGTTTTCCGGTTGATCTCTTCGGCCGTGTCGTCGGGCTTGATCTCCTCGCCTTCCCGCGCCTGGTTGTCGTCATACCAGTCGTCCTTTTTAGCGTCGAACCAAGTCAGGGGGCGGCGCTTGCCGAACGGAGTGGGCGGTGCGAGAGGCAGTTGGGGGCGAACGGAAGGCATGGTTTGTCGGGCTGGTGATCGAAAAAGTATGCGGACGCAGAGCTGAGGCGCGCGCCTTATTTTTGAACGTGTCGCGCAAGGAAGGGTTGGGAAAGGAAGTACGCTACTGGGCCGTGTGGCTGGTGGTGGTCGGCGGGCTCTACCTGACCGGCCGGCACGTGCCGCTGAGTGGCTACCTGCAACAAGGTCTGCTCGCGGTGGGGCTCTGGCGGGCGCAACCACCGAGCACCCCCGCCCCCACGCCGCCCGTGCGCATCGACGGTACACTCCGCCGCCACGAGGCCGACACGTCGTTTGCCGAACCTCTAGAACACGCACCGGGGCAGACGCTCTTCGTCAACGTGTGGGCCTCGTGGTGTCCGCCCTGCCTCGCCGAGATGCCCGGCATCCTGGGGCTGCGCGCGTCGCTGGCGCACCGCGACGACGTCCGCTTCCTGATTGTCTCGGTCGACGAAGCCCCCGCGCGCGCCGCCCGCCTCTGGGACCGCCGGGGCTGGCCTTACCCTTACCACCGGGCCGAGGCGCTACCGGCGGCACTGCGCGTCTCCACGCTGCCCACCACGTTCGTGATCGGCCCCGACGGCGGCATCCACTACCAACACGCCGGGCCGGCCGACTACGACACGGACGCGTTCCGTGAATTTCTGACCCGCACGGCCTCGAAAGCACCCGCCGCCGTGGCCGTGCCGTAGCTTTGTCCGACGGCTTACGTTACTTTTTCAGGTCTTTCAGATCGATTTATCCGTACGCGCATGATTCAGAAGAGCCACCGCCTCGAATCCGTCCACTATGAAATCCGCGGTCCGCTCGTCGAACAAGCGCAACGACTTGAGCAGGCGGGCCACAAAATTCTCCGCCTCAACATCGGCAACCCGGCCCCGTTCGGCTTCCACACGCCCGCGCCGCTGATGGAGGAGATCACCACCCGCCTGGCCGAGGCGCAGGGCTACGTCGACACACGAGGACTGCGGGCGGCCCGCGAGGCGATCTGCGACGCGTTCGGCCGTCGGGGCATCCGGGACCTTTCGCCCGACGACCTCTTCATCGGCAACGGCGTCAGCGAGATGATCCTGATGTGTACGCAGGGGCTGCTGAACCCCGGCGACGAGGTGCTGATTCCGGCCCCCGACTACCCGCTGTGGACCTCGGCGGTACGGCTGGCCGGTGGGCGCGCCGTGCACTACCACTGCGACGAAGCCGCCGGCTGGCTGCCTGACCTCGACGAGATGGAGAGCAGGATCACCGACCGCACCAAGGCCCTGGTGGTGATCAACCCCAACAACCCCACGGGGGCCGTCTACCCACCTGACCTGCTGGCCGACCTCGCCCGGCTGGCCGAACGGCGGGGCCTGGTGGTGTTCGCCGACGAGATCTACGACCAGCTCACCTACGAGGGCGTGCGGCACCACCCGCTGGCGGGCTTCGTGCACGACACCCTCTGCGTGACCTTCAACGGGCTGTCGAAGAACTACCGCGCGGCGGGCTTCCGCACGGGGTGGGCCATCTTGAGCGGCGCTCGCTGGAAAGCCGCCTCGTACGTGGAGGGGATCACGACCCTGGCCAGCATGCGCCTCTGCGGCAACGTGCCCACGCAACTGGCGGTGGCGCGCGCCCTGGCCGACCCCTCCTCGGCGCAGGAACTGGTGCTGCCGCAGGGGCGTCTGCGTCGGCAGCGCGACCTCTGCTACGAGAAGCTGAGCGCCATGCCGGGCGTCTCGGTGGTGAAGCCCAAGGGTGCCTTCTACATGTTCCCCCGGCTTGACCCGGACTACTACCCCATCACCGACGACCGGGCGTTTATGCTAGAAGTGCTGCGCCGTACGCACGTCTTGTTCGTGCAGGGCACCGGCTTCAACTGGCCCACCCCCGACCACCTGCGGGTCGTCTACCTGCCCGACGTCGACCTACTGGCCGACGCGCTGGATCGGTTTGCGGCGTTTCTGGAGGAGTACCGCGCGCGGGCGGCGCGTCCGGCCGTCCCGGTTAAGTCATAGCCGCGCCCGGCACGTGGTGACCGTTCGTCCGGAGTGCCCGACAGCTCTTATCTTGAGGTACTATGCAGTCAATCGCCACGAAGGGGGTAATCTATCCCGACTCCGACGGACAACCTATGGCCGACAACACTCTTCAGTTTCAATGGATCGTCACACTGAAGACCAACCTCGATTGGTGGTTTCGTAACGACCCCGAGGTGTTCGTGGCCGGCGATCTGCTCTGGTACCCTGTGCAGGGCGATCCTAAAAAGCGCGTTGCGCCCGACGTATTAGTGGTCCGTGGCCGGCCGAAGGGCCACCGGGGGTCGTACCGCCAGTGGGAAGAGGATAATCAGCCACCCCAGGTAGTCATCGAGGTGCTGTCGCCGGGCAACCGTTTTCCCGAGATGATGCGCAAGTTCCGCTTCTACGAACGGTACGGCGTTGAAGAGTACCTCATCATCGATCCTGAACCGGCCGAGATCAGCGTATACCGACGTGAGGAGAACGAGTTGTGTGAAGTAGAAATCACCGACGAATGGAGCAGCCGCCAACTCGGCCTGCGCGTGGTGGTGGACGAGGGCCTTCACTTCTATCATCCCGACGGAGAGCGGTACCGCACCTACGACGAAGCGCAAGCCGCCGCCCTGGAAGCGCAACGAGAGGCCGAGCGGGCACACCTGGCCGCCGAACGGGCACAGCAGCAAGCCGAACGGGCACAGCAGCAAGCTGAACGGGCACAGCAGCAAGCCGAACGGGAGCGCGAAGCCAAACAGCGGGCGTTGACCGAACTGGCTGCCATGCGCGAGAAACTGCGGCGGGCGGGTCTGGAATAGGGTGTTCTAGCCGCCGAGTTGCTTCACCTCCGCCCGTAGCTCCAACACCAGGTCCGTCAGTTGTTCGAGCGTCTGCGGACGGCCGGACGGCGCAGGCGGGGCCAGTTGCAGCACCACCTCCCAGATTTCGAGCACCTCGCCGACGGGCACCCGGCGACCCGACAGCAGCAGCGCACCCGCCTCGGCGATGTGGTTCTCCAGCCGGTCGCGCAGCAGTTCGCCGGCGTGGGTCACGAGCAGGTACGTCCGTGCATCGTTCAGTTCGTACCAGTTGCGCACGTAGCGGCCTACCCACGTCCGTACGCCGGTGCCGAACGCGCGGTAGAGCGGCCCGTCAGGTAACATCGGCAGGTGCAACTTCGGCAGGGACTCCAGAAACGCGGGTTCCGCGTGCCGGCGGGCGTAGGCAGACAGGTCCGCTTCTGATACCCACGCCATTCGCTGTGCGCCCGGAGTCTTCGTCGCCGCCCGCTCGGAGACGAGCGCGGCGGTTGCCTTCGGATTGCTCACAATTCGCTTTGGAGTGGCCTGCGGCTTCGGTACGAGCCCACGGGAGGAACGCTCTTCCGGTCTCGTGCCCGCGCTGCTTCTATCGGCTCCGGCGGGGTGGTGCGGAGCGTCGGCCTCCGTGGCATCGGTAGACTTCGGCGACTTGCGGCGCGGCACGGGGCGGCCGCCGGTCAGGTCTTCGTGCCAGAGGCGCGCTTCCGGCACGCCGAAGTGCGCCGACGCGCGGGCCATGAAGTCGGGTTGCGGCTCGGCACGTCCCTCCTCGTAGGCAGCCAGCCGCGAGCGCTTCACGCCTAGGTGCTGCGCGAGGACCTGCTGCGTGAGGCGGTGCTGCTTGCGGAGGAAACGGAGGTTCTCGCGGACGATACTCATTAAACTAACTTGCGCGCTTCGGTGCCCCGCAAGTTTGCTAAATCTTTGCTAAGTGCTGTGTCAAAGCGAAGAAGACAGCCGCTACAAGGTATCTTTCACGTCGTCACCGCACAGCAAAAAGACTCACTTAGCTCCGCTAAACACGTTTCTTGCCGCACGATGACGACGCAAAATCTACGTTTGTGTCACCCGTCACCTTCACCTCGACACAGCACTAAGTCCGCATGGTCCTCAACTACGTCTGGATCGCCTTCTTTCTGATCGCTTTCGTGGTGGCGCTCTTCCGCCTGCTGGTGCTGGGCGACGCCGAGGTGTTTCCCAACATGGTGGCCGCGACGTTCGACATGGCGAAGGTGGGCTTCGAGATTTCGCTCGGCCTCACGGGCGTGCTGGCGCTCTGGCTCGGGCTGATGAAGGTGGGCGAGGCCGGCGGCATGGTGGGCATCTTGGCGCGGCTGATCGGCCCGCTGTTCCACCGCCTGTTTCCGCGCGTGCCGCCGGGCCACCCCGTGTTCGGCTCCATCTTGATGAACTTTTCGGCCAACATGCTCGGCCTCGACAACGCCGCCACGCCCCTGGGCCTGAAGGCGATGAAGGAGCTGCAAGAGCTCAACGAGAGCGACGAGGTGGCCTCCGACGCGCAGATCATGTTTCTGGTGCTCAACACGTCGGGGCTGACGCTGATCCCGATCTCGATCATGACCTACCGCGCCGAGTTGGGAGCCGCCAACCCGGCCGACATCTTCATCCCGATTCTGCTGACGACCTTCTTTTCGACGCTCGCCGGGTTGGTCGCCGTGGCGCTCTACCAGCGGCTCAACCTGCTGCATCCGGTGGTACTGGCTTACTTGGGGGGCTTCACGGTGGTGGTGGTGGGCGTGATCGGGTACTTCTCCACGCTGCCGCCCGCACAACTGAACCGCATCTCGGCGGTGTCGGGCAACCTGATTCTATTCACGCTCATCGTGGCGTTCATCGCGCTGGCGTGGCGGCGCAAGGTCAACGTCTACGAAACGTTCATCGAGGGCGCGAAAGAGGGCTTCCAGGTGGCCATCAAAATCATCCCCTACCTGGTGGCGGTGCTGGTGGCCATCGGTGTGTTCCGCGCCTGCGGGGCGATGGGTTACCTGGAACAGGGGCTGGCTGCCGCCGTCGAGGCCGTCGGCATCGACGGGCGCTTCGTCCCCGCCCTGCCTACGGCCCTGATGAAGCCCCTCAGCGGCAGCGGCGCGCGCGGCCTGATGGTCGAAGCCACGCAACAGTACGGAGCCGACAGCTTCGTGGGGCGCGTGGTGAGCACTATTCAGGGCG
>JBARYS010000453.1:0-5192 GCA_049648155.1 Catalinimonas sp.
TGGCTGACCTGCTGCCCACGCTGGCCGCAGCCGCCGGGGCCGAAGTGCCGGCCGGTGTGGACGGGCGGAACCTGCTGCCGCTCTTCCGTGGGGAAGGGGAGATTGGCGTGCGGCCGCTCTTCTTCGAGCACTTCGGCAGCCGCGCCGTGCGGCAGGGCCGCTGGAAGCTCGTCGCCGACGCCGGCGCACCGTGGCAACTGTACGATTTGCGTACCGACCGCGCCGAACTACGTGGCCTGTCCGCCACGCACCCCGACACGGCAGCACGGCTGGCGGCCCTCTACGACACCTGGGCCGACGCGGCGGGTGTGCTGCCTCTCGATACGCTGCGGGCGCGGTGGGCGGCGGCGCACCCTGAGTAGCTCCGCTCGTCCGTAAACCCTCCGCCTTGCCGGGGAGGGTCTACGGACGAGTGGCCCCGTGCCTCCGACCGGTTACCCGAAGGCACGGCGGGTTTCGCAGGGCATACGGGCAGGACTCACCATGCCGCTTTACTCTTTGGGAGTTACGCAATTTGTGGCGCAAGTTCCTCATAAGGTTCCGGAAGACGCATTTGCAGGAAAAAGGGTAGCCGTGAATAGGCCTACAGAGACAGACTCTACGCCTCAGAAACGCACTTTGCATTGCAAAGCGCGTAACTTCTAAAGGACTTACGATCCGGAAAGCGTAACCTTCCAAGTCATAACTCTACAGCATTGCTGTTTCAGTTGAGAACCCTAGAAAGGCTGAAACCACACTGCTGTTGAGCCTCTACAGGGCTTCTACGGGAAGAGCCTTACAACTCATCTAGTGAGGCTATATAAGGGCTTCAAGACGGCGAACGTGAGCTTGGAGAGATCTAAAGTAGTACTGGTAGGGTCCGATCGGGCAGTCGACGCCGCCCGGGTACATCTCCCGTGAGCGGACGCGGTTGCGACCGGCGCCGCTGAAGACGACCGGTTGCCCGTCGTGATGCGACCCCTCCGGTGGGCTACAGAGAATCCCCACCTCTTGGATGAAGACCGACTCGTCGCCCTCCGAGACGACGGTCCAGACCTGTTCGTAAGTGTCGTAACGCACGACGCCGGGCTTGTCGACGAAGTTCATGACGACGGGTGATGGGCGGCTTCGCAGTACGTGGACGGTTCGGGGTCTTCACAAAAAAACGCAGCCGGCGAGTAGAAGTGGGGCGGCCAAGAGGCAGAACGAGCGCCCGAGGGTGGGGCTGAAGTGCTTTTCGATGAACGCACACGGGCGTATAAACGCATCGCATGGCCGGTTGAAAAGTACGAGAAGTCGTTGAGGCCGGTTGGCGGCTTTGTCCAGTGAAACGTACGTTCGTCGTCGAAGACGGTATACCGTAAGGTCCTGCGTGCCACTTCCTTTTGCAAATATTGAGACCCATCGTATGGTAGGATGAAAGCTCGTTTGTAGTGGTCGCACGAGAGAGGCCGGGGTAACGCCCGTATCGGCGGCGATTGCGTCCGCACCGAGGTTTCGATAGTGCCGGCGATGACTTACATTAGTACTGACCTACGTACCTACCGCCTTACCACCACATGTCGACTCTTCTCGTTCGCCTCGGCGTACTGAGCTTACTGTTGTCCGTGACAGCGGCGCGGGCAGCGCGGCAGATACTCCTGATGCCTGTACGCGACGAGGCGCTGAATACCGAAGCACGAGACGTGCTGGAGGACCGTTACGGCTTTCTTTGGTTTGCCGGTAGCGACGGACTGCTGCGCTACGACGGTCATGAGGTGCGCCGGCTGTTGCCCCCGGCGTCGGACGAACAGGGCAACGTAAACGTGCTGGCACTGGCGCAGGACAGCGCCCGGAACAGCCTCTACTTCTCCACGACACGGGGCGTGTTCGAAGTTTCGCTCACCGACCTCTCCGTGCGGGCGGTGGTCCTTGACGGTGGGGCCGACCGCATCCGCTCGCTGCACGTGTCGGCAGCGGGCGAGTTGTGGGGATGCGGACGTCGTGGTGTCTACCGCCGGGCTGCCACGAGAGAAGCCGTCATGCGGCGGGTGTGGCAGTCTGCACACTCGGCCGACGAAGCGGTCAACTCTCCTTATCAAGCCGTAAGGGCAGCTGGGAGGTACGTCTACATCTCGCTGTGGGACCGGCTGCTGCGTTACGATCTCGAGAGCCACCGAGAGGCGGCGGTCTTAAAAAAGCTCGATGCGCCGTACTTCCTCGGGAGCGGCGGCGGATTCCTTTGGATGACCAACGGGCGCGACGTATTGCGTGTCGACGAACGTACCGGCGAAGAGCAACGGCTGAACGAGATGTTTCCCGCCGGCACCAACGTATTCGACTGGGACGTTGCGCCCGACGGAACCGGCTGGATCGCCACGAGAGACGGCCTGATGCACCGCCCCGCCGGGGCGCAACGGGCCTCGCCAGTTACCTTGAGCGTGCCTGCGCCCGGCCGCGTGCCTACGCTGCCGACGACCGTCTGTACCGACCACTCCGGGGGTCTCTGGCTGACCACCTTCAAGCAAGGCATTCACCTGGCGAACCTACGCGCGCAGCCCTTTGCACACTTCGCCGTCGGGCGACGCGGCGACGCGGCCGTTTGGGGCATCATGCCTACCGACGCCGAACACCTGCTGGTCAGTACGCACGCGGCGGGGCTGTGGCGCGTGGATACGGCGGGACGGGGGGCTGAGGAGGTGTCTACGCCTCTGAAGCTTCCCCGGGGGAAGATGACGCGCGACCGCCGGGGCGGGGTGTGGTTGGGCACTTTCTCGTACGGCGTGCTCCATCTGCGAGACGGCAATGCGCCCCGTCAATTTACGCCCGAAAACTCCGCACTACGCAACTGGTCGGTGCGACTGTTGCAGGAAGACCGCCGAGGGCGGTTGTGGATCGGTGTGGTCAACGGGGGGCTGCACTACTACGATCCCGCCGCCGACACCCTGCGTGCCGTCGATTTACATGGGCGTGGGGCAAACGCTACCGTTTGGCCGCTCTGTTGGGCACTCTGCGACCCGGGGTGGGCAGGGGGGAAGCTTTTGCTGGCCGTGGAAGAGGAAGGACTTTATCTGCTGGACCCCGCCACCGGCACGCTGATGCCGGTACGCGCGAACCAGGGGGCGGGGCGCATCAGCGCCGACGTGCGCGTTATTCACCAAGCGTCCGACAGTGTCTTCTGGCTCGGCACCTACCAAGACGGTCTGCAGCGACTGACGTTCGGCGCGAACGGCCGGGTGCGGGTGCGCACGTGGCGCAGAGGGCTGACCAGCCCCGTGGTGTACGCCGTTGTGCCCGACGCGGCGGGCCGCTTCTGGTTGAGCACCGAGGGGGGCATCAGCCGCTTCGACCCCACCACCGGGGCGATCCGCAACTTCGGGGTCCAAGACGGATTGGTCGACAGGCAATATAACTTCGGGGCAACCTACCAAGACCCACGCACGGGGCGCATCTACTGCGGTGGGAGCAGCGGCGTGACCCACTTCGACCCCGCACGCATCGGGACGACATCCGTCCGAGTCCGGCCCGTGGTCACCCGGCTGGAGGTGGGCAACCGCCCCCTCGCGCCCGGAGATACGCTCGACGGACGCGTGCCGCTGACGGCGCTGCCCTACGCGCAGCGCGCGCTGACACTGAACCACGGACGGCAACCGTTGGAGTTTTTTTTCTCGTCGCGCCACTACGTGGCCCCGGCCACGTGCCGCTATCGCTACCGGCTGCTGGGCTACGATGCGCGCGCCGTCGAGCTGCCGTCGGGCCGCCAGTCAGCCTACTACCCGCCGCTGCCGCCGGGCGACTACCAACTGGTGGTCGAAGCTGCCGTGGACGAGGGCACGTGGGGCGAGCCGTTCACGCTGTCGCTGACCGTCCGCCCCCGGTGGTGGCAGACGAGCTGGTCTAAACTCTTGGCGGCACTGTTGGCGGTGGGTTTGGTGCTGGCGGGCTATCGCCGGCGGCTGCACCAGCACCACCGTCGGCAACGCGACCTGCGCCGGCGGGTGGAGGCGTCGACGCAGGAGCTGAAGCACAAGAACGAAGAGATCGCCCGGCAAAAGGGGGCGCTCGACCGGCAGTACACGACGCTGCAAGAGCTCACCCGGATGGGGCAGCAGATCACGGCGATGGTCGAGGTGACCGACATCATCGAAGGGGTCTACGCGCAGGTGAACCAACTGCTCGACGCGCCCCACTTCGCCATCGGACTCTTACAACGAAACGGGGAGACGCTACGGTTCTGGACACGCCGGGGGGCGGCGGGGGCGCTCGACACCAGCGAGGTGCCGCTCGACACCGGGGGGCGCCTTTCGATCTGGGCCGTGCAACACGACCAGGTGCGGATGGTGAACGACCTGCCCACCGAAGCTCAACGAGTGCTCGAAGCGCCTGCGCCGCACTACGCCCGCCCCGGTGCGCCCCGCTCGGGAATCTACGTGCCGCTGCGTGCGCTCGACCGCCGTGTGCTCGGCGTGCTGGTGGTGAAGAGCCCCCGGGCGAACGGCTACACGGCCTTTCAACGCAACCTTTTGGAGAGCTTGGCGACCTACGTGGCCATCGCCCTCGACAATGCCTCGGCCTACGGGCGCATCAGCGAGCAGTCGGAGCAGCTCGAAGCCGTTCACAAGCTCAAGGTGCGCTTCTTCACGCACGTAGCCCACGAGTTCCGCACGCCTCTAACGCTCGTTACGGGGCCGCTGCAACAACTGCTCGACCGCACCGAGGACCCCCGCTCGGTGGCGCTGCTGCGCACCATGCACCGCAGCGCCGACCGGCTGCTGCGCCTCACCCGGCAGTTGCTCGACCGGGCGGGGCTGGAAGAAGACAAGTTGCGGTTGGAGGTCGAACCGAACGACCCGCGCGCGCACCTGCGTGAACTCGCCGGGGCTTTCGACTTCCTCTCCGAGGCCAAGCGAATCGACTTTCGGGTGGAGGAGTGCGAAGGGGCGGTGGCCACCGACGCGCCGCTCTGGTACGACCGCGACAAGCTGGAAAAGATCGTCTGGAACCTGCTGAGCAACGCCTTCAGGTTTACGCCCACTAACGGACGCATCCGCCTGAGTTGGGGAGTCGTGGCGGGAGAGCTGGTGTTGTGGGTAGACAACGACGGTCCGCCCATTCCCGCAGAACACCGGGCGCAACTGTTCGTCGAGTTTTGGCAGCAGGCCCACGCCGACCACCGCCGTAGCGAAGGTACCGGCCTCGGCCTGCCCTACGCCCACCGGCTGGCTCGCCTACAC
>JBARYS010000454.1:0-2819 GCA_049648155.1 Catalinimonas sp.
GGCTTTCATGCGTTTATGCTTGTGGTTGGATGATGGTATGCTCTCCTTTACGGGAACCGGCGGGGGGAGTTGAACCCACCGCCGCCCACCATCCGGCTACTACTTTGTTCCGCACCCGGCCGGTGGGTATCATTACGCCACCGGAACACCCCCGCTCATGCACTACCTTTCCCGTATACTCCCGGCCGCCGTGGCCCTTCTCGCCACGCTCGCCGCTTGTCAGTCGACCAGGCCGGACGCCGAGGAGCCCCCCGCCGTAGTGCGCCTCGAACCCGACGCCGACGACGGCAGCATCGAACTGGCCGAGGGCTTCCGGGCGCTGGTGGTGGCCGACACGCTCGGGCGGGTGCGACACCTGGCGGTCCGGGAAAACGGCGACGTCTACGCCGCCCTTCGTAAGCCGCACGCGGGACGGGGCACGGTGGCCCTGCGCGATACTACCGGCGACGGCCGCGCCGATCGCATCGAATACTTTACCGACGTGCTCGGCACGGGCATCGACCTGCACAAGGGGCACCTCTACCGCTCGTCCGACTCGACGGTGCTGCGCTACGCCCTGCGCGATGGAGCCCTGCTGCCCGACACCACGCCGGAGCTGATCGCGGGCGGGTTCATCTTCGCGCCGCAGCACGAGGCCAAGTCGATCACGTTCGACGACGACGGCCACCTCTACGTCAATGTGGGCGCACCCGCCAACGCCTGCCAAGACCCGCCGCGCCAGCCCGGCGCGGCCGGACAAGACCCCTGCCCGCTGCTGGAGCGCTTCGGGGGCATCTGGCGCTTCCGCGACGATCAGCCCGGCCAGATGCAGGAGGCCGACGGCTACCGTTACGCCACGGGCATCCGCAACGCGGTGGCGCTCGACTGGAACCACCACGCCGGGGCGCTCTACGCACTGCAACACGGCCGCGACCAACTGCACGCCCTTTGGGGCGACCGCTTCACGAAGGAGCAGGCCGTGGAGCTGCCCGGCGAAGAGTTCTTGCTGGTGCACGACGGCGCGGACTTCGGCTGGCCTTACTGCTACTACGACCAACAGGTGGGCGAAAAAAAGCTCGCGCCCGAGTACGGTGGCGACGGCCGGATCACGGGCCGCTGCGACAGTGCCGACCGCCCCGTGCTGGCCTTCCCCGGCCATTGGGGACCGAACGACGTGCTCTTCTACGAGGGCGATCAGTTTCCGGAGCGCTACCGGCGGGGGGCGTTCGTGGCCTTCCACGGTTCCTGGAACCGGGGGCCGCGCCCGCAGCAAGGCTACGAGGTGATCTTCGTACCCTTCGAGGGCAACCAGCCTACGGGCGAGTGGGAGGTGTTCGCCGGGGGCTTCAAGGGGGCCGACACGATCTACTCGACGAGCGAGGCCGAGTACCGCCCGATGGGCCTCGCCGAGGGGCCGGACGGCTCGCTCTACATCGCCGACTCGCAGCGGGGCCGCGTGTGGCGCGTATTTTACCAACCTGAAGCAGCATCCGACCGCACCGCCCACCGCCCGGCCACGGTGCAAAACGCCTCACTCTCTCCCTACACACGATGATCCGAACGACACTCACCGCCGGCCTTCTGGCCCTGCTCCTCGCCGCGTGCGGGGGCGCAAACGAAACTAAGACAGACGACGTGGCCGTGGTGACGCCCGCGCCCAACGACCCCAACGCCGCCCCCGCCCCGGTGGTCACCGAAGTGCCCGAGGGCGTCGACTTGGCGCTGATGGCGGCGGGCGGCGAGGTGTACGGCCAGTACTGCATCGTCTGCCACCAACAGGACGGCAACGGCGTCACGGGCGTGTTCCCCCCCATGACGGACCCCGAATGGATCGCGGGCGACGACGAGCGCCTGATCTCCGTCATCCTGAACGGCCTCGAAGGTAAAATCGAAGTGTCGGGCGAGACTTACAACCAAGCCATGCCCGCGCACGACTTCCTCACCGACGAAGAAGTGGCGGGCGTACTGACCTACGTCCGCAACAGCTTCGGCAACGCCGCCGGCGAGATCACGCCCGAGCAGGTCGCCGCCCAGCGAGGTGCTGAGTAGCGCGAGGCGCTACCGCAGCCACACTTGCAGCCCGGCAAACGCCTCCATGAGCCAGGCGATGCCGAGGTGGATCATCACGCCGCCCCAGATGTTGCCGGTGCGCAGCGAGATGACACCCAGCAGGTAACCGCCGAAGAAGGAGCTGACCGCCTCGCCGAGGGGTTTGCCGAAGTGCAACACGCAGTAGGTGCAGGCCATCGGCAGCACCACCTCGCGCCCTAGAAAGCGGGTGAGGCCGAAGATGAGGAAACCGCGGAAGAAGAGCTCGACCGACAGGAAGGAGGAGCCGTAGGCCAGTTCGTAGAGGGCTGCCACCCACCCCTCGCCCACGCCCCGGTGCGCCGCGAACGCCGCTCCGCCCGCCCGGCGGTAGTTGGGGTACTCGCGCAGAAAGTCAGGCTGAAAAGAGGCCGCCGCGATGAGCGGTACCATCAGGGCCAATAGCACCAGGTAGGGGCGCAGGTCGACGCCGCGCGTGCGCAATCCGTAGAAGTGATCGAGGTAGCGGCGCTGGTAGCGCACGTAAAACAGCACCAGCGGCAACACCACGCACAGCAGCGGCAAGAGCTTGTCGATCAGTTTGAACCAGTAGAGAAACGTGGCGGGCGAGCCGGCCACCCACTGCGCGCCGCTCTGCGTGAGTGCGTTGCCCCGGTCGACGGCCAGCAACACAAAGCCGAACCCGCTGGTCCACCAGAATGCCGGTTGCCGCCAAAAGTCGCGGTGATTCGTACGCCACGCTACCAGTGCGCAGACGGCCCAGTAGGGCACCCCGGGAAAGAAGAAGTACC
>JBARYS010000455.1:0-2394 GCA_049648155.1 Catalinimonas sp.
CGTGTATGGTGGCGAGAATCTCAACAACCCGGAGTCGTGGGTCGACGCCCGCCGGTACGACTATCAGTACGAGGGCTTCACCTCCCCGGCGAACCTAAATCCCGACCTGGGAGGAGAGCTGATTCGCCGCCTCCCCTACCCCGACACGGAGACGACGCGGAACCGCGCGCAGGTGCCTGACGTGTCGTTGACGCAGGGTCCGTTCTGGGACAATTAGGCGGCAGCCATCCTGAAAAAACCCGTTGGGCCTGAGGGACCGACGGGTTTTTTGTTGCACCCCGACAACCATTGTACGGCAGATCGGAGCAGCACAGCTTCACTTCTGCGTGCGGTGCGTGTGGACTCTGCTTGGCCGGAGAACTTGTCGCGTGGCCTAGCCATGCTGCACGGCCGCAGCACGCTGGTGTGGATGCGACGGCTCCGTCTGAGGCATCCAATTGGCGAGACGCCTTCTCACCAATTGAAACAGATCACATGACGGCGAAAGCCCATCCGGCGGCGGGAGTGGTCGGTATCGGCTTCCCAGCGTAGTTTAGAGCCTGCGCGGGCCGCACCGCGTGTCCCTCTCAGTTTAGCCGGCCACCCCATGAACGCGGTAGAAATCGAAGAAGCCGTCTCACGACTCGCCGAAGCGCCCTTCGACCCTGAAGCTTTTCCCTTTGCTTTCCTGGAAGCCTTCGGCAACAAAGCGACGACCATCAAACGGCTTAAGAGCAAGCGCAGCAGTTCGAACCACTCCGACCTGCCCGGCGGCGTGTTGCAGCGCAGCAACATTCACCTGCGGGTGTGCGCGGTGGGCGAGGTGGCCGCCACCCTCACGGCCTTGCGCGCCAGCCCGGCCACCGCCCGCCACAAGGCGAAGTTCGTCCTGGCCACCGACGGCCAAACCCTGGAAGCCGAGAACCTGGCCGACGGCGAGACCGTGGCCTGCGACTATGCCGACTTCCACGACCACTTCGGGTTCTTTCTGGCGCTGGCGGGCATCACCACGGTGAAGCAGATCCGCGAGAACGCCTTCGACATCAAGGCCACGGGTCGCCTCAACCGGCTGTACCTGGCGCTGCTCAAAGAGAACCCCGGCTGGGAGGCGGCCGCGCAGCGCGAGGCGCTGAACCACTTCATGGCGCGGCTCATCTTCTGCTTCTTCGCCGAAGACACCAACATTTTTGAGAAGCCGGGGCTGTTCACCGACACCGTGGCGCAGATGAGCGCCCGCGACGCCGCGAACACGCACGAGGTGCTGACCGAGCTGTTCCGGGCCATGCGCACGCCCACGCACGAGCGGGACGCGGCGCAGATCCGCAATTGGGCCGCCGCCTTCCCGTACGTGAACGGGGGGCTGTTTTCGGACGTGGCCGCGGTGCCCCGCTTCAGCAAGATCGCCCGCTCGTATCTGCTGCACGTGGGCCACCTGGACTGGAAGAAGATCAACCCCGACATTTTCGGGTCGATGATCCAGGCGGTGGCCGACGACGAGGAGCGCGGCGCGCTGGGCATGCACTACACCAGCGTGCCCAACATTCTGAAGGTGCTCAACCCGCTGTTTCTCGACGACCTGCGCGCCCAACTGGCCGCCGCCGCCGACAACGCCCGCAAGCTGCTGAACCTGCGCCGCCGCCTGGTGCGCATCCGCGTGTTCGACCCCGCCTGCGGCTCGGGCAACTTCCTGGTGATCGCCTACAAACAGATGCGTGCCCTGGAGGCCGAGATCAACCGCCGCCGGGGCGAGGCGGACCGCAGCTCGGAGCTGCCGCTGACCAACTTCCGGGGCATCGAGCTGCGCCACTTCTCGGCCGAGGTGGCCCGGCTGGCGCTCATCATTGCCGAGTACCAGTGCGACGTGCTGCACCGAGGGCCGCAACTGGCCATGGCCGAGTTCCTGCCGCTGAAGGCCGACAACTGGATCACCTGCGGCAACGCCCTGCGGCTCGACTGGCTGAGCGTCTGCCCGCCCACGGGCACGGGCGTGAAGGTGCAACGGGTAGACGACGACCTGTTCAGCGCGCCCCATCAAGAGGCTGAGATCGACTTTGAGAACGAGGGCGGCGAGACGTACATCTGCGGGAACCCGCCGTATCGCGGCTCAACGTGGCAATCGAAAGAGCAGAAGGAAGACCTCAAACGCATCTTCGACGGGCGCACCAAAAGCTGGAAGTCGCTCGACTACGTGGCGGGCTGGTTCATGAAGGCGGCCGATTACGGCAAACACACGAAAGCTGCCGCCGCGTTTGTGTCTACCAACTCGATCTGCCAGGGGCAGCAGGTGCCGATCTTGTGGCCACTGATTTTTCGGACGAAGCACGAAATCTCCTTCGCACACACCAGCTTCAGGTGGGCGAATTTAGCAAGTCATAATGCTGGGGTGACGGTGGTGATCGTGGGGCTATCGAACCA
>JBARYS010000456.1:0-2106 GCA_049648155.1 Catalinimonas sp.
GAAGACGCCTGCTTGGCCACCATCGCCGACTCCGTCAACCGGGCGCTCGACCAGACGCGGGGCGTGCAGGCCGTGCTCGAAAACACCGCCGGGCAGGGCAGCAACCTCGGCCACCGCTTCGAGCACCTGGCCGCGATCATCGACCGGGTCGAAGACAAAAGCCGCGTGGGTGTCTGCCTCGACACGTGCCACGCCTTCGTGGCGGGCTACGACCTGCGCACGCCCGCCGCCTACGCCGCCACCATGCAACGGTTCAACGACACGGTCGGCTTCGAGTACCTGCGCGCCCTGCACGTGAACGACGCCAAGCGCGCGCTCGGCAGCCGGGTGGACCGCCACGCTAAACTCGGCGAGGGTGAACTAGGCTGGGAGGCTTTCCGCCTGCTGATGCAAGACGAGCGGCTGCGCGACGTGCTCTTCATTTTGGAGACGCCCAACCAAACCGGTTGGGACGAGGAGATCCGGCAACTGCGGGCGCTGGCCGAAGCACCCCGAAACCCGGCCGCACCGTAAATGCTTCTATGCGATTACTTTTTTGCCTGCTGCTGATTCCAGCCCTAGCCGCCTGCGTCACGAAAGACGAGGAGCCGGATCGGGGCACGTTCACCGTCGATATTGTGGGGGGTGACCCGCGCCGCGTCGAGAAGGGGGGCGCCACCTTCAGTGACCAGGGCGACGATCTCGACGTGGTGCTGGTGATCTCTTCGCTCGAGCGGATGGACTTCAACCTCCCGGCGGGCGGCGGGGCGGCCCCACTCGACTTGCGCAGCTACGCGCCGGTCAATCTCACCTTTGGCGGCCCCACCGACGCCCCCCGCCCCGGCGAGGTGCAGGTGACGTTCCGGCAGTCGAACACCGCCGCCCCCTTTCTGGCCGACAGCGGCGCGGTGGTGGTGACGCAGGCCACCGCCGAGCGCATCACGGCCACCTTCGGGCTGCGGATGGGCAACGTCGACGGCGACACGCTGCGGGCCACCGGCACGTTCGAGGCGGTGCCGCAGTAGATCTCCGGAATTTCGACGATTGCGCACCCGATGCCCCAACCCGGCGCGGACGGCTCCGTTGATAAGTCCGGCGCGGCCGGCCGCACGTCGGCACGCCACCCTTTTAACCTAAAATTTTCGACTCATGGGATGGGAAAACGTCCGTAAAAACTTTTCGGCGCAGTATCACATCGACTACGAGGGCCTACGCTTCGTGGCCGAGAAGCGCCCCGACCACCCGCACCACGTCTACCACTACGACAAGCGAATGCGCCTGCTCGACACCGCCGCTCTGCGCAACGTGCTAGGCACCGACGCACCCGACCACGACGCCTACAAGCGCTTCGAGAAGGAGAGCGACCTGGACCAACTGCCCGGGGAAGACGTGTTCGGCACGGGCGACGCCGGCATCGCCCGGCTGGTGAGTAAGCTGGGCACCGAGCGCGGCCTGCGGCCCGATCAAGCCGATTGGCTCGTGGGTTTCGTGGACGAATGCTTCCAGGGCTTCGGCTACAACCATTACTCGGAGGACGGCGTGATCTGCAACTTGCAAGACCAAGACCTGACGCCCGAGAACCAGAAGCGCTACCTAGACCCGGCCGTGGAGGCGAAGATGCTCCGTTACAACCGCGATCTGACCAACCGCAATCACTACGTGGTGCAGTTCCACGACGACGTGCTGGACTACCGCCGTGACCTCGCGCCCCTGTTCATGTCGGCGCTGGTTTACAAGAAGTAGCTCTTCGAGGTGTTCAGACCTCGGATTTCGCGACACTCAGACCTCGGAAGTCTTTTTCGTTAAACTCAGCCCGGAGCACCGCCGCCCGTAACCGGTCGACGATCAGACAAATAATTTTACTGCCGCTCGGCCGACGGTTCGACGGGCGCGTGCATCATCAGCGCTTCGATCACGGCCGCCACCGAGTCGGGGGCCGCGCGCTCGATCAAATAAGCGTGCGGCCCGGTGGGGTCGTCGCGCCAGCCGTTGCCCCCCTCAGGCCCGGTCAGCGCCCGGCCACGCCGCACGTCGTAGTACGTCTGGGGGCCACGCACGGCGACCAACACGGCGGTCTGGTCCCAGCTCTTCCGCCCCAGAGAGTCGGTGGGCGTGTAGGGCATACTG
>JBARYS010000457.1:0-2400 GCA_049648155.1 Catalinimonas sp.
GGCCTGCAGGTCGCCGCCGACTACCACGGACGGCGCGCCACCAAGGCCAACGAGATGAAGGACCGCACGCTGATGGCCTACCGGGCCGAGGGCACCGCCGAGGCGGGCGTGAACCCGCTGACGCAGCTCAAAAACCGGTACCACAACGAGGCCCTGACCGACTTGGTCCGCGGGGCGGCCGTGAAGGAGAAGGTCCTGCCCTGGGAGGGTGAGCTGCTGCGGCAGAACGACCCGATCTACCACAACCCCGAGCCGCGCCACGCCCTCGACTACCGCACGCACTTCTTCGCGCCGCGCAAGCACCTGTTCGGCGCGACGTTCGACACGTTCTGGTTCAACCTGGGCGCGATCTGGCTCATGAGCGCGGTGCTCTGCGTGACGCTCTACTTCGAGACGCTGCGCTGGGTCTTTGCCCGCTTGGAGGCGTGGGGTGGCCGGGCGGCGCAGCGTGTGGGCGCGCTGCCCTGGGGTGCCCTGACGGCCCGGCTGCGCGGCCCGCTCGACCGCGTGAAGCTGCCCCGGTTGGCAATCAAAAAGAACCTTACTGATTAAGATTTTACCGGGAAACGCAGGCCGGGCGTGCTGAGGCGGCGGTAAGCTCATCGCGGAGCCGCCGACCCGACGCACCGCCCTCGGCGGAGCCACAAAACGGCCCGCGCACGACGCGAACGCCCTTTTTCATACAAGACGAAACGGACGCGCTTTTGACCCCGGGCGGCCGACCTTCTATCTTAGCATCAACCAAACGACCCATGAAAAAAGCAATTTTTCCCTTGGCCGTGGCGCTGACGCTGCTCGCCGGTTGCGACACCGAAGAGCAGGCGGCGCAGCAGCTCGACACGCAGCTCGACGAGGCCGTCGCGGAGGGGCCGGACCTCTCCGACGAAGTGCTACGCGACCTGCTGCAGTCGATCCCCGCGCCGCTCGAAATCTCGATGCTCATCAAAGAGACCGGCGCGCCCTACGACCGCGCCACGCTCAACGACGCGAGCCGCCGCAGCGACTACAACACTAATTACCAGAAGGCCCTGAACTTGGGCATCTACGGTACCGACTTGGGCTACACCAACCTCTACGGGCAGAGCCAGGACGGCATCGACTATATGCAGGCCGTGCGTGACCTGGCCGACGGCTTGCAGATCGGGCAGTTCTTCGACTTCGACCTGATCCGCCGCCTGGCGGGCAACGCCGACAACCTCGACTCACTGCTGCTGATCACGACGCAGAACTTCCAGCAGATCAACCAACACCTGCAGGAGCGCGACCGCACCAACCTGAGCCTGCTGATCCTGACCGGCGGCTGGCTCGAAGCGCTGCACCTGACCACGGCGGTGGTGCAGAGCAACCCCAACAACCCCGAACTCAAGGAGAAGGTGGGCGAGCAGAAGCTGGTCATGGACCGCGTGATGTTGCTGCTCGAAGCTTACCAGAGCGACCCGCAGATCGCCCTGCTGTACCGCAACATGAAGGAGCTCAAGGCGGTGTTCGACGAGATCGAGATCGTGCAGACCTACGAGGAGCCGGTGATGGAGGAGATCGACGGCATCATGATGATGGTGGACCGCAGCACCAGCACGGTGTACATCACCGACGAGCAACTGGAGCGCATCGGCGCGCTGACGGGTCGGATTCGTAACAAAATGACCGCAAGCAACTAACCATGAAGTACCTTCTATTCGCCACCATGTTCGTTGCGGCCGCCCTGCTGTCGGGCCGTGCGCAGGCGCAGTGTGACGTCAACCAGTTCGTCGACGACTGCAACGGCAAACTCGCCAGCGGCTACACCTTCCTGAAGAGCTACAGCGTGGACGGTTCGGGCGGCAGCAAGGTGGAGCAGTCGTACGTGTTCAGCAAGGACACCAACTACCTGATCACCCTCTGCGGCGAGAGCGGCAACGCCGACGGCATGGTCGTCACGCTCTACGACTCGCAACGCAAGCAGCTCATCAGCAGCCACGACAAAAAGAACGATCGCTACCTGCCGGCCATCGGCATCCGCATCAACTCGACGGGCATCTACTACCTGACGTTCACCTTCGCCGACGGCGGCCCGAGTTGCGGCGGCAGCGTGGTGGGCTTCAAACGGTGACGCGTGCCTTCGCCGCTGAGCAAAAGTAATAGGTATGGGAGGGCGGGCCGATCCGGAGGGGTCGGTTCGCTTTTTTCTGTTTTGGGGGAGACGCGACAGCGTCAGATTTTGGTTGCCCAGAGCGCTTTGGGTCACTTCAGACTGCCAGATAGTTTGTCTCTTCTGCACACGTCCTACACATCGTGAACCACAGCGCGTCGAACGGAAGAGCACTTTTTGTGCTCAAGCCTGAGCCGCAGAAGCTTATTGACCCGTCATCGCGAGCGAAGCGATGAGGGGTTAATTGTCAGTCTGATCAAGTGCCTTAAGTC
>JBARYS010000458.1:0-5923 GCA_049648155.1 Catalinimonas sp.
GCCGCACGCCGGACTCCAGTTGCGGGAGCCGCTCCAGCAGCCAGACGCACGCACTACAGTGGATGGCCGGCACCAGGAACGTGACCCGGCTGCGGTCGCCCTCGCGGAAGTCGAGCACCTGGCGAGACACGTCGGGCTGATCGAGGGCGGCGTACTGCCCGTCGGCGGGCCGCACGCGCCGGCCGCCGGGGCGGTCACGCAGGGCGTAATAGTCGTCCAGGGCGTGGTCGCTCAGCAGTTCGTAGACCGTCCGGCAGCCCTCACAGCAGAAGGGCTTCTCGTCGGTGTACTGTGGCTCGGGGGGGCAGGGTTCGCCACAGTGGTGGCATTGCGTGTCGACGGCGGGCGCGGCTGAAAGCATCGGGGGGCGGTAACCGGAAGCAGAAGTTCAGGTGCCAAAGTAAATGAGGTTTCCGCGCCGCCTACTGACGTTCGCAACGGCTAAAGAGTGACTTGCCTCACTAAAATTTGGAATCTAAAATATCTGTTGTTGACAAGGTTACTTCCTTCGGCTTTCTGATGATTTAAGTCTGTAGGGATGAAGTCCTTACGTTCTTTTTCCAACATCTCACCCCACCTACGTTTGAGATGCCGGCGCGGGAATTACCCCTCCGGAAAGTTGCCTACCAAAACATCTATATTATGTTCACCGACGAAGTCAACCTTCTCACCCCGAACGTCGACGACACCCTGAAGGAGTGGATCGATGCCACGGCGTCCCTCTGCGAGCCCGACCGTATCCAGTGGATCGACGGCTCCGAGGCCGAGTACAACCGCCTCTGCCAACTGCTCGTCGATCAGGGCACCTTCATCAAGCTGAACGAAGAGAAGCGCCCCAACAGCTACGCCTGCTTCAGCGACCCGAGCGACGTGGCCCGCGTGGAGGGCAGCACCTATATCTGCAGCCTGCGCAAGGGCGACGCCGGCCCGACCAACAACTGGATGGAGCCGCGCGAGATGAAGGAGACGCTGCAGCCACTGGTGTCGGGATCGATGCGCGGCCGCACCATGTACGTGATTCCGTTCTGCATGGGGCCGCTCGGCTCTCCCTTTGCCCGCTACGGCGTGCAGTTGACCGACTCGGCCTACGTGGTGGTGAACATGCGCATCATGACGCGCATGGGCCAACAGGTGATGGACCACATGCCCGAGCGCGACTTCGTGAAGTGCATCCACACCGTGGGCGCGCCGCTCGCCGAGGGGGAGCAAGACAGCAAGTGGCCCTGCAACCCCGACACGAAATACATCACGCACTTCCCCGAAGAGCGGCTGATCGTCTCCTACGGCAGCGGTTACGGCGGCAACGCCCTGCTGGGTAAAAAGTGCTTCGCCCTGCGCATCGCCTCGGCCATGGCGCGCGACGAAGGGTGGCTCGCCGAGCACATGCTTATCATGGGGGCCGAGTCGCCGGAGGGGCGCAAAGACTACCTCGCGGCGGCCTTCCCAAGCGCCTGCGGCAAAACCAACTTCGCCATGATGCAGCCGCCCGAAGCGCTCGGAGGCTGGAAGATCACCACCGTGGGCGACGACATTGCCTGGATTCATAAGGGCGACGACGGCGAGCTGTACGCCATCAATCCCGAAGCGGGCTACTTCGGCGTGGCCCCGGGCACCAACACGAAGACCAACCCGAACGCGATGGCGTCGATTGAGGCCAACGCCATCTTCACGAATGTGGCCCTGACCGACGACGGCGACGTGTGGTGGGAGGGCATGACCAAGGAGCCACCGGCCAACCTAACCGACTGGCACGGGCAGCCCTGGGACCCGAACAGCGGCAAGCCCGCCGCGCACCCCAACGCGCGTTTCACCGCCCCGGCGGCGCAAAACCCGGCCATCGATGACCGGTGGGACGACCCCAAGGGCGTGCCGATCACGGCCTTTATCTTCGGCGGACGGCGCGCCACGGCGGTGCCGTTGGTCTACCAAGCCTTTAACTGGAACTTCGGCGTCTACATGGCCGCCACGATGGGTTCGGAGATGACCGCCGCCGCCTTCGGACAGCTCGGCAAGGTGCGGCGCGATCCCTTCGCCATGCTGCCCTTCATGGGGTACCACGCCGGCGACTATTTCAACCACTGGCTCAAGTTCGGTCGTGACTTGCCCAACCCGCCGCGCATCTTCGGCGTCAACTGGTTCCGCAAGGATGAAAACGGCAAGTTCACCTGGCCCGGCTTCAGTGAGAACACCCGCGTGCTGAAGTGGATTACCGAGCGCGCCCACGGCAAGGCGGGAGCCGTCGAGAGCCCCATCGGCTGGATGCCACGTTACGAGTCGCTCGACTGGCGGGGGCTGGAGGACTTCGACCGCGAGGCTTTCGCGGCCATCACCACCATTGATCGCGAGCCGTGGAAGCAAGAGCTGCTCTCGCACGAGGAGCTGTTCGAGCGCCTCTACGACCGCCTGCCGAAGGAGTTCCTCTACATGCGCGAACTGCTGCTCTCGGCCCTCTGGCGCTCGCCCGAACACTGGGCGCTGGCCGCCGAACGGTAACGGGAAAAGAGCAGGTGAACAGGAAGGCCCACCGTGCGTCACGCACGGTGGGTTTTTCTTGACCCCTCAGCCCGTAGAATCTGTCCGCCGGGAGTATCCTTGGGCCGGTTCCGGCACACACTCATTCGTTTTCGCTTGTCCACGACCTACCGAGCAAGTCTATAGCTTTGCGCGGATTCTTTTCTCAAACTCAACCCCTACAACAGACCCATGCCTAAGATCGTCACCTTCGGAGAGATCATGCTGCGGCTGGCTACGCCCGGCTACCAACGCTTCCGCCAAGCCGACCACTTTGAAGCCACCTACGGCGGTGGTGAAGCCAACGTGGCCGTTTCGCTCGCCAACTACGGAATGGACGCCGCCTTCGTCACGCGCCTGCCGAAGAACGACCTCGGCGACGCCGCCCTCATGACGCTGCGCGGGCACGGCGTGGACACGAGCCACATCGCGCGCGGCGGTGACCGCCTGGGCATCTACTTTCTGGAGACGGGTGCCGTGAGCCGGGGCAGCAAGGTGGTGTACGACCGTGCCCACTCCGCCCTGTCGGAGATCGAGCCGGGTACCGTCGACTGGGACGCCGTCTTCGCGGGAGCCGATTGGTTTCACTGGACGGGTATCACGCCGGCCGTGTCGGCGGGCGCGGCGGCCGTCTGTAAGGAGGCTATCCAAGCGGCCAATGAGCGGGGCGTCACCGTCTCGACCGACCTGAACTACCGCAAGAACCTCTGGAAGTGGGGCAAGCAGCCCGGCGAGGTGATGCCCGACCTGGTGGCGGGTTGCGACGTGATCTTAGGCAATGAGGAAGACGCCGAGAAGGTGTTCGGCATCCACCCGGAGGGCGTCGATGTCACGGCCGGTCACGTCGAAGGGGCCGCCTACGAGTCGGTCGGCAAGCAACTGATGGAGCGCTTCTCGCGCGCCAAGAAGATCATCATCACGCTGCGTGGCTCGGTCAGTGCCAACCACAACACGTGGTCGGGGGTGCTCTGGGACGGCAAGCAGTTGTTCGAAGCGCCCACCTACCAGATCACCCACATCGTGGACCGCGTGGGTGGCGGCGACTCGTTCATGGGGGGGCTGGTCTACGGATTGCTCACCTACCCCGACGACGACCAGCGGGCGCTCAACTTTGCCGTGGCCGCCTCGTGCCTCAAGCACACGATCAAGGGCGACTTTAACCTCGTGACGGTCGACGAAGTGGAGAAGCTCATGAGCGGCGACGCCAGCGGGCGTGTATCGCGGTGATTTCCTAAGAACAAGCACAAAAAGGCGCTCCGTTCGTTCGGAGCGCCTTTTTGTGTGGAAGCGATTCAAAAGACTTGTTCGGCAAGTCGTCAAGCGGCTACAAACGACAAGTTGTGTTCCACCCGCCGTCCCTTTCGCTCGTTCACGACCTACCGAACATGTCTAAAGTAATCCTGTATCAGCCTACAGATTGATCCCCCAAGCGTGATGACCGGCGGATAAGGTTCGGCAGACTTGCCAAACCGTTCGGCGGAGTTTGTAACTCCGCCGTTTCGCCTTCTCGGACCCAAGCTCTTCACGAATCTATAGCATCATCAAAATTTGTAAACACCTGCCGCCAAAACGCTATGAAGGCTCGATGGCGGCGGGCTCGTAGCCTTTATAGGATTCTCGGATGAGACAGCAATGCCATTCACCTTGGGGAGATGCACTAGAGGGCCGGCAGGAAGCCCGACTCCCGTCTCTGTGGGTCGAACTCCAGACCGGCGGCCCGGTCCGGGGTTCGGCTGGTAGACCTCCTGCAACGGCGTTTGCAGACGCTTTTTGATCTGTTCGAATGCCGGCGTCGGGAGAGACGATCCGGTAGTTTTCCTTATGTTTAGCAGGGGATGCGTTCAGCTTTTTTTCAGATTGGTGTTCTTTTCCTGTTCGCCACCACCGCCGCCTGGGGCACCCCTCGGGGCGTACAGGTCACCAAGACGTCGTTCAGCCAGGGGGTCTTGTGCCTGTTGAAAGACCGGTCGGGGTTTCTCTGGCTCGGCACCTACGAGGGCCTCTACCGCTACGACGGCTACACGTTCGAAGCCATCAACACGGTGCCCATCGAAGGGCTTTACCTCTCCGACCCGGCGGTGCAAGACTTGCTCGAAGACAGCCTCGGCTACCTGTGGATCGCGACCGGCAACGGCGTGACGGTCCTGAACCCCGCCCGCAACCGCACCGAGCGTTTGCTGATGGCACCCGATACGCTCGGCGCACGGCGCAACGCCATCCACCGGCTGCTGATCAGCGGAGATCAACTCTGGATGAGCAGCGGCGAGGGGCGCTTGTACTGGGCGTCGCTGCCGGCGGCACACCGGTCGCTACGCGCGCAGGAGCCGCCCCCCTTCAAGATTTGGAACAGCCCCGGGCAACGCGTCCGGCACTTAGTGGCCGCGCCCGACGGGGGCGTCTGGGTGCAACACGGCCGTGACTTGAAGAAGCTGAGCCACCTGGACACCGCGTTCGTGGTGCGCGGGCAAATCGAACTCCCTCCCGAAGACGTACAGTCTTTCCGTTTTCTGAACGACTCGACGCTGCTGCTGGGCGACATCTTCGGTCTGAAGCGTCTGGACGTAGCCACGGGCCACCTGACGGTGTTGCACGACTACGGGCTGCCCGACCACGTGCGGGAGGGCCAACGCTCGAAGCAGCTACGGGCGGCTCCCGGCGGTGACTTTTGGCTCTTCGGACACGCGGGTGTCTTCGGGCGGGTCGAGGCCGCCACGGAGACGTTCGTCGACTACGCCGGGGCTTTTGAGGCCTACGACTTCGACGACTACCCCTACTTTCTGAGCCTCTGCCAAGACCGCCCCGACCACCTCTGGGTGGGGCGGTCGGGTGGACTTTACGAGGTCTGGCTGCGAGACCCGCTGTTCGATTACCTGCAAGTGCCGTCCGAGGCGGGGCGCGGCGGCACGTTCTTCACGCGTAGCTTTCACGCTCTGCCTGATAGTAGCTTGCTCATCGGCGGCAACGCCGGGCTTGATCGATACTTCCCCCGGGATCGGACGTTCCGCCCCCTCACGTTCGTGGCCGACGAGGGCGAGCGCACCCCGCTTGTGTTCGCGTACGACTTCTTCCAGGACGGCGACACGACCCTGATCGCTTCCGAGACGCACGGTTTGCTCTTCTACGACGCTGCCACCGACCACATCAGCATCCACCAGTCGCGCGCGGCGTACGAAGCGATGGGACCGGAGCGGTCGTCGGTGCAGTGGTCGCTGGCGGTGCTGAAAGACCACGCGGGGGTCACCTGGCTCGGCCACTACGGCGGCCTGCGCGCGTGCGCACGGCGGAACGGGCATCGGTCTGGCGTACGTGCGTGAACTGGTGCGTCTGCACTGCGGCGTGGTGCGGGCAGAGAGCCGGCCCGGGCAGGGTGCCCGTTTTCAGATCAGTCTCCCCAAACGCCAACCCGGCGCGT
>JBARYS010000459.1:0-4691 GCA_049648155.1 Catalinimonas sp.
ACTCAACGCGATCGTATTCAACTTCGTCGACATGCTCTCGCACGCGCGCACGGACACGACGATGGTCCGCCAACTGGCCCCCGACGAGTCGGCCTACCGGTCGATCACGCGCTCGTGGTTCGACCACTCGTCACTGCGCGAACTGCTGCGCCGCGTGGCCGACAAGGGCGCGCGGCTGGTGCTCACCACCGACCACGGCACCATCCGCGTGAAGCGCCCCTTCAAGATCGTCGGCGACCGCAACGTGAACACGAACCTGCGCTACAAGCAGGGCAAGAACCTGGGCTTCGACGAGAAGAACGCCTTCGTGGCCCGCAAGCCCGAGCGGTTCCACCTGCCCAAGCCGAACGTGTCGACGGCCTACGTCTTCGCGATGGAAGACTACTTCTTCGCCTACCCCAACAACTTCAACCACTACGTCAACTACTACCGCGACACGTTCCAGCACGGCGGCGTCTCGCTGGAAGAGATGATTATTCCGTACGTGCAGTTGCGGGCGAAGTAGGGTGAATTGCCGGCCTCCGCTGGGGTACGCGCGCTTGGCTTTCGGTGACATTATACGCGTGCGCCGGCGGGGGGTGTATTTGGTAGCCGACTACGCCGACAAGGCAATCGGCTCGTGCGGCTTTGCAAGTGTGCGCAATGTGTGGTCGAAAGAGTTTTCTAACGGTCGAAGTGGGCGCAACCCGGATTGTCGCACCGGTTTGGTTGGGGCTAGACGACGTAGCTTCTCCTCGTCTACGCGCGACAAAAGGTTGGCCATCCCTGTAGAACTTTACATCAATCATGCAAATACGAACTCATCTCTTAAAATTGCATGATTGATCCAGCACATCCCCGTACATCCCAAGCCGGCGGGGCGGGGGCTTACTTGCCGCACGAGCGGCAGCGCTCCGGCCGGTGGTGGTCGTTTACCATTATCTGACGACCTTACGGCCATGAAAACGCTCCGACGCATCCTGCCGGCCCTCAGCCTGGTCTCGCTCATGACCCTTAGTGCCTGCGACGTGCTACAGCAGGTGGCCGCGCAAAACCTGCCCCTGACGCAAGAAGAGATCATCGCGGGCTTGAAATCGGCGCTGAGCGTGGGAGCCGACACGGCCGTCGGCACGCTCAGCCGCACCAACGGCTACTTGGGCGACGCCGCCGTGAAGATTCTGCTGCCGCAGGAGGTGCAGCAGGTCGTCGACAAGCTCAACGGCTCGTCGGCCGGACGCGCCATCTACCAGAACGCACTGCGGCCGCTGATCGACGACATGGTGACGAGCCTGAACCGCTCAGCCGAGGACGCCGCGCAGCGCGCCGTGCCCATTTTCGGCAGCGCCATCCGCAACATGACCATCCGCGACGGCGTGAACATCCTCTACGGGGCCGACACCGCCGCCACGCACTACCTGCGCTCCAACACCTACAGCCAACTGTTCAACGCCTTCCAGCCCTCCATCAACAGCTCACTCGACAAGCCGCTGGTGGGCGGGCGGAGCGCCAACAGCATCTACGGTGAGTTTGTGCGCGTCTACAACCAGGCGGCCAACAACCCGCTGAACGTCTTCCTGCGGCTGGAGAGCATCGACGACCCCAGCCTGTCGAACTACGTGACCGGGCGCGCCCTCGACGGCCTCTTCGTGAAGGTGGCCCGCGAGGAAGAGATGATCCGTGAGGACCCTGTGCACCGCGTCAACGACATCCTGAAGCGCGTCTTCGGCCGGGCCGACGCGCAGAACCAAGGGTAAGCGCCACCGCGCCCGCCGATCTTCCGCCCTTTTCTAACCGCCGCCCGTGGACCCACAATCCGCCGCTAAGTGCATCGCTGAGCTCTCCGAACGCCTCCGCCACCTCAACCACCGCTACTATCAGGACGCCGTCTCTGAGGTCGACGACCAGACCTTCGACGCCCTGCTGCGCGAGTTGCAGGCGTTGGAGGCCGCCTACCCCGACCTGGCGCAGCCCGATTCGCCGACGCGCCGCGTGGGGGGCACCGTCTCGAAGGTGTTTCCTGCCGTTGAGCACCGCTACCCCATGCTCTCGCTGGGCAACACTTACTCGGAAGCCGAGCTGCGCGAGTTCGACGAACGTGTGCGAAAGACAGTGGGCGACGAGGTGACCTACGTCTGCGAGCTGAAGTTTGACGGCGTGGCCCTCAGCCTCACCTACGAGGGGGGCGTGCTGACGCGCGGCATGACGCGCGGCGACGGTGTGCGCGGCGACGACATCACCCACAACGCCCGCACTGTCCGGCGGCTGCCGCTGCGCGTCCGGGGTGCGGACCTGCCCGACACGTTCGAGGTCCGCGGCGAGGTCTACCTGTCGCTGGCGGTATTCGACGAGCTGAACGCGGAGCGCACCGCGAACGGCGAGGCGCTACTGGCCAACCCGCGCAACGCTACCGCCGGCACGCTCAAGCAGCAGGATTCGGCCGTGGTAGCCCGCCGGAAGCTCGACGTGTTCGTCTACTACCTGATGGGCGAAGGGCTGCCGTTCGCATCGCACGGCGAGGCGCTGGCGGCGCTGGAACGCTGGGGCTTTCCGGTGTCGGACACCTACCGCCACTGTGCCACCTTCGACGAAGTGCTGGCCTACGTGGACCACTGGTCCGAGGCGCGGCGCGAACTGCCGGTGGCCATCGACGGCATCGTGGTGAAGGTCGACAGCTACGCGCAGCAGGAGGTGCTCGGCTACACCGCCAAAAGTCCGCGCTGGGCCATCGCCTACAAGTATCCCGCCGAGGCCGCCCGCACCCGGCTGGCGGGCGTCACTTATCAGGTGGGGCGCACGGGGGCCGTCACGCCCGTGGCCGAGTTGGAACCCGTTCCGCTGGCCGGCACCAAAGTGAAGCGCGCCTCGCTGCACAACGCCGACGAGATCGAGCGCCTCGGCCTGCACCTGGGCGACTGGGTGTTCGTGATGAAGGGCGGCGAGATCATCCCCAAAATTACGGGCGTGGACGAGGCGGCACGGCCCGCCGACGCCGCACCGGTCGACTACCCCACGCACTGCCCGGAGTGCAACACCGCCCTGCACCGCGAAGAGAACGAGGCCGCGCATTTCTGCCCGAATCAAGACGGCTGCCCGCCGCAGATCAAGGGGCGCATCGAGCACTTTATCCACCGCCGGGCCATGAACGTCGAGGAGTTGGGCCCGCGCACCATCGCGCAGCTCTACGACCAAGGCTTGGTGCGAAACGTGGCCGACCTCTACGACCTGCGGCACGAGCAGGTCGTAGGGCTGGACCGCTTCGCCGAGAAGTCGGCGCGCAACCTGCTGGCGGGCATCGCACAGACGCGTGAGGTGCCCTTCGCCCGCGTCTTGTTCGCGCTCGGCATCCGCCACGTGGGCGAGACCGTCGCCCGTCGCCTCACCGAGCACTACGCCGACATCGACGCGCTGGCCGCCGCCACGCCCGAGCAGATGGTCGAGGTGCCGGAGGTGGGCGGGCGCATCGCCGAGAGCGTGCACGCTTACCTGCACGACCCCGCGCACCAGGCGCTGCTCGAACGGCTCCGGACGGCCGGCGTGCAACTGGCCCGCCGCGACGACGCGCAACCCACCCTGCCGCAGACGCTGGCGGGGAAGTCGTTCGTAGTCTCGGGCGTGTTCCAGCGGTTCAGCCGCGAGGCGATCAAAACGCAGATCATGGCCCACGGAGGCCGCGTGGTCAGCTCGGTCTCGGCCAAGCTCGACTACCTGCTGGCCGGCGACAAGATGGGACCCGCCAAACGGGACAAGGCCACCAAGCTCGGCGTTGCGGTTCTCTCGGAAGACGACTTCGTCGAGATGCTCGGCGACGGGAACGCGGACGAGTAGCCCAGCCCCGCATGTCTCTTATTGCCGTCTGATTACCTTTAAGGCCTTTTGGAACCGGTCTGAGTCTCGGTTTCGACGCGACGAACGATCTTTTATCATCATGCCCTGCGACTTTTCTTAGTGATAGCACCGCTAGTAGCCTACTTCGGACTGATAACCGAGCAGTTAAATAGTACGCCGCCGTCAGTCCCCGGTACCGGCCGCCCGGTTAACGTGATTTAGTCATGAGCTTCCGACATTAGTGCGTGGCAATCCTACCCTTCTTGAAGAACGATTGCATCCGATGATGAAATCTTTGTTTGTCGATCTTAAATTAAAACCTAAACCGGTTTTTAGGTCGTGTTGACAGTCTGCTGATGCTTTCGGTGCTTTTGTCGCGTATGCTGCGCCGCTTTCGTTGGCCGATGTGCAGAATCGCCCGCCTCAAACGTCTTGACTACGCGTAAAAAGACGCACGAAACCGTGAAATCATTCTATATGTCAACACGACCTAGTACCCCACGGCGCGGCCGGGCACCTGCCTCGGTCTGCCGCATTGTCTCCCCCGCATGACCCTCGGCGAACGAATCCTTGCCCTGAAGAACCGCCTGAAGCCCTCGCCCGCCGACGAGCCGGAGCGGCGCACGACCGAACTCGCCACGGCCCGCCGGGTGGGGATTCTGGCCCACGTGCGCCACGAAGCCGACTGGCAGGTGGTCCGGCGGCTGCAAAAGCGGCTAGCCGAGCCGCAGCGCGAGGTCAGGGCACTGCTGTTTCTGGACTACCGCCCCGACGACCCGGCGCTCTTCAGCGTGCCGCACTTTACGACCAGAGACATCTCCCTGACCGGCAAGATCAAAGTGCCCGAGGTGGCGACGTTCGTGGTCACGCGTTTTGATGACCTTTTG
>JBARYS010000460.1:0-1832 GCA_049648155.1 Catalinimonas sp.
GTCCGCCCGTCACGCGGGTGTTTGCCAACCTGCCGGCCATCCTCAACAACCTGCGGCACTACGAGCGCCCCGGCCGGGTCACGACCTTCGAGGCCAGTTGCTACACCGACCCGCTCTCGATCGAACACCTGACGGGCAGCCTCTCCCGGACGATTCAACACTTCGCCGACCGCCCCGACGCGGCCCTACGTTGGGTCACCAAGTTCGACGCCGTCGAGCCGCTGATCTGTCTCGACCACGGTGGGCGCACCCGGCCCCGACTCAGCCTGAACGCCGCATCCGTGGCCCGGCGGCTGGAGGGCGGCACGGCCTCACTCGACGCGCGCTTGGCGGCCCTGCGCCGACTGGCCCTGCCGAAGGCGGCGGGCGGCGGCGGCTACCCGGTGGGCGTGGTGCTGGCCCCGATCATCCCCGTCAACGACTGGCGAACGCACTACGCCGACTTGCTGGACGGCATCGCCGGGCAATTGGACTTCGACTGTGACCTCACCTTCGAGCTGATCACGCACCGCTTCACGGCGGGCTCGAAAGAGGTGATCCAGTTGTGGTACCCGAACACGTCGCTAGACCTTGACGAGTCGAAACGGACGCGGAAGCGCAACGCCTTCGGCGGTCAGAAGTTCGTCTTCCCGAAAGAGCAGATGCGCGAATTGCGGACCTTCTTCGAAGCGGAGATCGCGCGGCGCTTCCCCCGGGCGCGGGTGCTCTATTGGACCTAGGTGGACGACAAACGCCGTGGCAGCGAACAAAAAAGCCCTCCTAGCTACGTAGGAGGGCAGTGAGTACCCAGGGCCGGGCTCGAACCGGCACGGTATTGCTACCATGGGTGTTTGAGACCCACGCGTCTACCAATTCCGCCACCTGGGCATCGGCGGGGCGCAAAGCTACCTAAAGCCCACGATCCCCGCGTTAGCTTTGCTGCGTGTCGCTCTTCCGCGAAATCGGTCTGCTGCTGCGTAAGGACTTCCTGCTGGAGTACCGGCGGCGGAGTGCCCTCAGTGGGCTGCTGCTCTACGTAGTGAGTACGGTCTGGGTGGTCTATCTCACCTTTTTGGGGCCGCCGCCGGGCCGCCCGCTCTGGAACGCTCTCTTCTGGATCATCCTGCTGTTCGCCGCCGTCAACGCCGTGGCGAAGGGGTTCGCCCAAGAGCCCGCCGGGCGCACGCTCTACTATTACATGCTGGCGCGCCCGCAGGCGATCATCCTGGCGAAGATCATCTACAACACGCTGCTTATGCTCGGGCTGACGGCCGTGGCGCTGCTGGGCTACGGCCTGGTACTGGGCCTGCCCGTGGCCGACGTACCGCTCTTTGTGGGCACGGTGGCGCTGGGGGCGGTGGGCTTCGCGGGTACGCTCACGCTGGTGTCGGCCATCGCCGCGCGGGCGGGCAACAACCCCACCCTCATGGCGATTCTGGGATTTCCCCTGATGCTGCCGACGCTGCTGCTGCTGCTGCGCGTCTCCAAGAATGCCCTCGACGGCCTTGACCGCGCCGTCAGCACTGATGAACTTCTTACCCTCCTCGCCATCGACGCCATCCAGATCACCCTCTCTTATCTACTGTTTCCCTTTCTCTGGCGGGGGTAGATTTGATTGGCGAATTTCTAGGTCATTGAGTTGATTGGTATATCTATTGTTTTTGCCGGCGCGTTGTAGGCGATCATCAGTAGAGCTTAGGCCCTATCAGCGAGATTGGCAAGGGAAAGCTGCCGTTCGACCTCCACGCAAATAGTTCGTCGACACATTTCTTAAATACATAAAGAACGGTCTTCGAACAAAGACGATTAGAAATTCTCGTATTGCACATTTCCGCCCTTTGGGCAATTGTTAT
>JBARYS010000461.1:0-2233 GCA_049648155.1 Catalinimonas sp.
TTGTATGACCGTACGGCTCCCGGGCCGCCGATGGTTACGGAAGAGAGAAGACCGCTCACCTCCGAACGAATGGGGACAGAGCGGACGATCCGGGAGCGGTTTACCTATTTTTAGCGGATGGATTCGATTCTCAGGTGGGCGAAAGCGTGATCAGAACGGTCGTGAAACCGTGGTGGCCGCTGCTGTATCTCTTGGCTACGCACCTGTGCGCGCAGGCTCCCACCGACACCGTGCCGGGCAGCCCTTTTGTCGTCGTCGAGAGCGTGCTGATCGAGGGCAACCGCCGCACGCTGCCGCACATCATCACGCGCGAGCTGACCCTGCGCCCGGGCGACACCATCGCCGTGCGTCGCCTCGAAAAGGTGCTGCAACGGCAGAGGAACCAGGTGTTCAACACGCGTCTGTTCGTCACCGTCGACGTGGTGCTGGACGCCCCCCTGCCGCCCGACTCGATGCCTGCCTACGTGCGGCGGGGCGTCCGTGTGATCGTCGAGGAGCGGTGGTACATCTTTCCCAGCGTCATCTTCGAACTGGCCGACCGCAACTTCAACGAGTGGTGGACGCAGCGCGGCCGCGACCTGAGCCGCACCAACTACGGCCTCCGCGTGAGCTGGCGCAACGTGCGCGGCCGCAACGAACGGCTCAAGTTCAAGCTGCAAGGGGGCTTCACGCAGAAGTACGAGCTGCGCTACGAGATCCCTTACCTGAACCGACGGCAGCGGGCGGGTGGCGGCGTGCTGTTTCAGTACATCACGCAGAAGAACGTGGCCTTTGCCCTGGAAAACAACCAGTTGCAGTTCCTCGACGGCGAGGAGGAGCTGACCTCACGCCTGCAGGCCGGGCTGACCTACCGCCGCCGCGAGGGGCTGTTCGCCACGCACGAGGTGGGGCTGGCCTACTTCCGCACCGAGGTGGCCGACACGATTGCAGCCCTCAACCCTGACTACTTCCTGCGGGGTCGCACGCTGCAACGCTACACGCAGATGACGTACCACTTCGAATGGGATCGCCGCGACGTGCAGGCTTACCCGCTCCGGGGCTTCGTGCTGATGACCGAGGCGAGCCTGGAAGGGATCTTGCCCAGCGACAACCTGCGCCGCCTGACGCTGAACGGCACCTACGCCCGCCACGTGCCGCTGGGCCGACAATTTTACGCCGCCGGCCAGGTGGGCGGCGGCGTGACCATCGGCAACCGGCAACCCTTTTACAACAACCGCGCGCTCGGCTACGGCCGCCGCCTGATCCGCGGCTACGAGCTGTTTGTGGTCAACGGCCGACACTACGGCCTCCTGAAGGGTGAGGTGCGCAAACGCCTCTTTTCGGTGAAGCGGGAGCTGAACTTCATTCCGATCCGGCAGTTCCGTACGTTTCCGCTGTCGATCTACGTGAAGACGTACGGCGACGTGGGCTTCGTGCGGGACTCGTCGCTCGACAATCCGCTGGTGAACCGTACGCTGGGCGGCGGCGGCATCGGCATCGATGTCGTCACGTTCTACGACGTAGTCTTTCGCACGGAGTTTTCGGTGAACGACCTCGGCGACACCGGCCTGTTCGTCGCCTTCAAGGCGGGGATTTGAGGACGGAGGACCGACCACCGACCTTAAGAACCCCGGTCCGACTGAGAAAAAGGCCCTAGACACGCTCGGCACCCAGAGCCCAACCACTAGCTAAAAAAGTGTCTCTTGTCGCCACGCCTTTGCGCGGTCGGTATGGTTGAGGTGTCTCCGCTGGACGCCACGCGGTGGGGCAGTAGCCGCCTACTCGTGGGTCACGATCAGCAGCCGGACGGCTGGGACCGGAAAGAGTGGGTGCATGAGCCGGATGAGGTGGGAAAGAGCGGCGTTCGCAAATAAAGAAGGTCGTAGGATAGTAATACCATACAGCCTTTTCGGAAAAAACTAAAAAAGGAGCCTCGTTCGTCGGCAAACGACCCTCCCTCGGGGATTGTCTACTTTCGTAGCCGCCATCCGCTTCGCCATGAACCACTTCGTTACGCTGCTGCTCTGCCTGATTGCGCCCCTGCCCCCGTTATTCGCACAGAAACCCGACGCCGCCCACCTGCGGCAAGAGCTGCGGGCGCTCAACACGTGCGGCACGGCGCTCTACCTGGCGGCCCACCCCGACGACGAAAACACGGCGATGATCGCTTACCTGCACGGTGAAAGGCAGGTGCGCACGGGCTACCTCTCGCTGACGCGCGGCGACGGCGGCCAAAACCTGATCGGCAAAGAGC
>JBARYS010000462.1:0-4223 GCA_049648155.1 Catalinimonas sp.
AGTCGTGGTCCTCGCCCGTGAACGTGGCGGGATAACGCGACGAGAAGCTGATCGTCCCGTACCGCTTGCCCCGCCGCCAGATCGGCACGCCGATATAGGACTCCAGCTTAAAGGTGCGGTAGCAAGGGTGGTAGGCAAGTACGGAATGCCCCATGTGGTTGATGGCCATCACCCCACTCTGCTGGTAGGTCAGGCTACAGTACGTGTCTGCAAACGGGAACGTCTGCCCCACAGCAATCGGCATGTCGGGCGGGTGGTGGTAAGCCCGCACGGTGAAGATGTCGTCGCGAATCTCGCTGAATACGCCCAACTCCATGCCTAGCGCCTCGGTGGCCTGTTGCAGCAGGGTGGTGACGTGGGTTGGCAGGTCGGTGATGCGCTTTGACGTCAGTCGGTAGACCTCCGCCATGCGTCGGCGCTGTCGCTTGGCGCGCGCCTCGGCCTGTTTGCGAGCGGTGATGCTCTCCGAGAGGATAATCAGTCCGTTGATCTTCCCCTGACTGTCGCGCCAGGGCCGCACTACCCAGCGGAGCCACTCCTGGCGGCCGTCGGCGTGCAGGAAAGAGTCTTCGTCGCGCTGGTAGACCTCACCGTTCAGGCAGTTCCGGTAGATGGTTTTCCATTCGTCGGGCAGGTTCGGCAGTAGGTCGTAGTGCGACTGCCCGGTGACCTCACCGGTGATCTCGAAGGTGTCGCGCCAGCGGCGGCTGGCCGCCAGGTAGCACATCCGCCGGTCGAACATGGCGATGCCGACCGGTGCGCCTTCGATCAGGGCGGCCATCTCCCGCTGCCGCTGGAAGAGCTCCTCCTCCCGCTCCTTGGCGCGGCTGATGTCCTGGAAGATGCCCTGCACGCCGACGATCTGCCCGCTGCGCCGCACCGGCTGCCCGCACACCCTTACCCACCGCTTGCGGCCCAGGTGCGAGGTGAAGGGTAGTTCTAGGTCGAAGGAGTGCCCTTCGGTGCGCACCCGTTCAAAAGCGTTCAGCAGTTCGTCGGCGTCCTGCTTCGCGTAGTGATTCGTGAAAGAGAACTTCTTCAGATCGGTGGTGTGCGGCAGTTCGTGGATGGCGTACATCTCGTCGGTCCACACCGATTCTTGCGTCGTAAAGTCGAACTCGTAGCCGCCCGCGTTGGCGAGCGTCTGCGTCTGCCGCAGCAGCACCTCCAGTTGCTTACGCGACTGAATGTCGCGCGTAGAGGTCTGCGCCCCCTCCATCTCGCCGTTTTCGTTGTGGGCGGGCGTCATGGTGACTTCCACCCAGACGTAGTCGCCGTTGCGGTGAAGCAGGCGGCAGTGAAACGTAACCACGCTCGGCTGTTCACGGAACGCCGCCACGCAGGCGCGCACCTCCGGCAGGTCGCAGGGGTGAATCAGCTCGAACGGCGAACGCTTCAGAAACTCCCCGGGAGAGTAGTCCAGCAGCCGGCGGATAGAAGAAGATACGTACGTCGGCGTACCGTCGGAAGCGTGCAGGCAGACGACCTCGTGCAGGTTCTCCGAGATCAGTCGATACTGCTTCTCGCGCTGCGTAATCTCGTGGTGAGCCTCGTGCAGCGCCCGCATGTGCTCCTTCAGGGCGTCTTCGTTTTCAAGTAGCTCCTGCGCCAGGGTCTCTCGCTCTTCCAGCATCGCCTGGCGGTGCTTTTCTGCGTCCTGGTGCATCCGGGCGAAACTGCGTGTGATGATCAGGGCCCCGAAGATGCTCGAAGCCACCATCGACCAGATCAGGCAGAAGGCGGCCCACTCCGGCACCACGGCGGCGGGGAAGAGTTCGTACTGCGTGACCTCCGAAAGCAAAAAGCTGAACAGCAACAGACAGATGCTCGCAACCCGGTAGAAGGAGTTGACCCGGGAGAAGAAAATGACCGACAGCATGATGCAGGACCCGATGGCGGCGTGAATGATGATCGGGGCGCGCAGCACCGAAGTGCCCACCAACAGCGCCGCGTTGATGACGATGAGCACCAGCATCCGGGCCCCGTGCGAGTGCCCCCGGGCGTTCATGCGCCACCCGATCCCGATGAGCATCAGGGCGGTCACGTCGAAGAGTACCAGACCCGAGTTGTCGTAGTACCAGAACAGCACCAGGTGCGTCAGGCAACACCCGAGGGTCACTAGGTAGAGCACGTTCGTTAGGTACGTGACGATGCGCTCCGATTCACTCACTCGGTATTGCAGTCCGTTGGACGGTAAGGCTTGCAGGCTGTTCATAAGTCAGGTCAATACGACGGCAACGAAAGAAAGCACTTGGTGGGAACGGATGCCGGAGGGATTGGGCGCGTATGGCAGGTGTGTTTTATTTCAAGTCATTATGTCCGCAGACGGTGGTTGGAGGGGATGCCGGGAGGGGTGAGCAAGAAATGTAGCGTTTTAGTTTTAAAAATGTGTCATCTTCGTCTTAGATTGACGATTATAGGGAGCAGATACGTCTGCTTGCCGGTCTGAGGTTATGAGTATACCTTGGCTTTACCATTCTGTTACGCTATGAGTGCACTTGGCTCCGTCACCGACCTGTCTTACTTGGAAGCGTTCGGTGACAACGACCGTGAGTTCATCCACGACATGATCGAGACGTTCCTGAGGAAGGTCCACGATGACCTGACACAGATGCAGATTGCGGCCGAGGGCAGCAATTGGCGGGCCGTTTACGAAGCCGCTCACAAGTTGAAGCCTTCGGTCACGTTCATGGGCATCCATCCCATCAAAGAGGACATCGTGACCCTGGAGCGATACGCACACGAAGGCACCGATCCCAACGAGACGCTACGGCTGGTCGAACGCGTACGGCAGGTGTGTGAAGGGGCCGCTACGGAGCTGGAGCAGAAATTATCCCAATACGCCTGAACATGCGCTGCGCGTGCTGAACCAACGCCCGGGCCGTCTGGTTGTTTCGGCAGATGCTCAAGTACGGTAACGTAGTGGCTTCACCGCCCGGGCGGATGCTCGCGCTCTGGCTGGTTGCTCAGGTGCTGATCGGTACGCTGGGTGTGCCTCTGTTCGAACGTTCCTGTTCCCATAGTGGTGAGCGGACCGTCGGAGTATGGGTAGCGCCCGAGTCGTGCTGCGGTGCCCAGGCAGACGAGGACGGCTGCTGCGAACGGAGCGCCGAATGGGAGCGGGTAGAAGTCGATCAGAAACCCGCCGCTGCCGCTCTATTCTTTTTCGGGAAGGCCTCGCTGCCGCCGCTGGTCGTAACGGTCTTCCCGGCTCTTCCAGCGTGGCCTACGCTTTTTGTTTCTCCCCCCACGCCCCGCAACACGGGGCCACCCCCCGCGTCGGGGCGTCAACTGCTGCGGGCGCTGCACACGCTCAGGGTCTAGTGAATCGGTAGAACTGCCGCCGAGAACGGCTTTTTCTTCACCGATCACTCAGACCCTTTATGCGAATCCTTTTCTTACTGGTGGCCGGTCTCAGCACCGTCGCCACTGCCCAGTCGCTCACCGGTACGGTGGCAGGCGACGATCCCCCCGTCGCGTTGGCCGGAGCCGGGCTGCGCTGGCTCGAAACTACCCGGGGCACCGTGACCGACACGAACGGCCGCTTCGAATTGTTGCCGCCCGACGTGTGGCCCGCCTCGCTGGTGGTGAGCTACGTCGGCTACCGAACCGATACGCTGCGGCTCACTTCAACTCAAACCGGACTCCGTATCCACTTGCGGACCGACGATCTGCTCGACGAGGTGGTGGTGCGCTCGCCTGCCTCTGCGCTCGACCGCCGCGCCGCGCAGCAGACCGAGCTCATCACGGCGTCCGAGCTGACCAAAGCGGCCTGCTGCAACCTGGCCGAGAGCTTCGAGACGAACGCGTCGGTCGACGTGGCCTTGACCGACGCCGTGTCGGGGGCGCGTCAGGTGCGTATGTTGGGACTCGACGGCGCCTACGTGCAGCTACAGACCGAAAACGTGCGCTACGTACTCGGCCTGGCCGCCGCCTGGGGACTGACCTACACGCCCGGCCCCTGGGTGGCGTCCATCGACGTCGGAAAGGGAGCCGGCTCAGTGATGAACGGCTATGAGTCGATGACGGGGCAGCTCAACGTCGAACTGCTGAAGCCCCAGAGCGCCGCGCCGTTCGCTTTTAACGCCTACGCCAACCAGATGGGCCGCAACGAGATGAACCTGCAACTCGGCAACCAGGTCAGCGAGCGTATCAGTACGTTGCTGCTGCTGCACGGCGACATGACCCCGCTGCGGATGGACCCCAACGGCGACGGCTTCGTC
>JBARYS010000463.1:0-3084 GCA_049648155.1 Catalinimonas sp.
TGCACGAACGTCGACAGGTCCGACAGGCTCCGCTGGATGGCCTCCGAGCGGCGGTTGATGATGTTGTTGACAAAGTAGATGCTCGCCGAGAGAATCGGCAGCGGCATCAGCACGTAGAGCGTCAGCACGGCGTTCACCGAGAACATGTAGGTGATCACGATGGCGAAGAGCACGATCAGGTTGATGCCGTACATGATGGCCGGCCCGGTGTACATCCGCACGCGGCTGACGTCTTCCGAGATGCGCGCCATCAGGTCGCCGGTGTTCTGACGGCGGTAGAAGCTCAGCGGCAGCGACTGGTAGTGCTGGTAGATCTCGTTCTTCTGGTCGAACTCCACGTGGCGCGACAGCACGATGACCGTCTGCCGGGTGAAAAAGAGAAACAGCCCCCGCAGCAGCGCCATCACCACGATCAGCACACCGTAGAAGAGAATCTGACCCAGGAAGTTATCGTAGAAGTCGGCGCGCAGGTCGGCCTCGCCGTAGAGCCGGTAGAGGTCGATGGTCTCGCGGATCAGGTCGAAGGCGTGCCGCACGATCTGCGCCGGCACCACCGCGAACACGTTCGAGATGATGATGAACAGCGTGCCCGAGAGCAGTTGCCACCTGTAACGGCGCAGGTGTTTGTTGAGGCGGCTGAGGGCTTTCACAAGGGAAATGTATGGTAATGTCGCGGGACGGAGCGACCGGGCGCGGCGTAAGACGGCAAGCGACGGACAACGAACACCCCCCACCGAAAAAATGTTGCCACTGTCTTGCCTACGCTCCGGGACAACGTTCGGGTAAAGATTGCGTAAGTTTTTCCATACATTCGCCTCTCCCGACGAACTCCCCCCTCTGCCTGTGAAAAACAATAACCGCCTCTACCGCTTCCTGAAGGTGGATAGTCTGCTGGAAAACCTGGTCGGCTACGTCGAAGCCCGCATCGAGCTGACCAAAATTCAGATTCAGGAGAAGCTCGAAGGGGCCGCCAGTGGAGCCTCATCCGTGCCTCGCTTCATCGCCCTCGCCTTCTTCGGCATCTTCGCGCTGAGCTTCCTCTCAATGGCGCTGGCCACGCTGCTGAACTGGGCCATCGGCACGCCCACGGGTGGCTACTGGATCGTGTTCGGCCTCTATGCCCTCATCTGCATCCTGCTCGCCACGGTGCTCGCTAAGCCCATCGACGGCGCGGTTTACAAGGTGCTGGCCAAAGCGCTGAAACTGCCGCCCGAGCCGGAAGACCCAAACAAGCCGACCACCGACTACCACCCCAACGAACTGGACCCCGCTACGCGCGTCGTCAAACCGGATACCCATGAAGTCGAATCCCGATAAGTCTTTCTTTAAGACCCGCGCCGAGCGCAAAGCGCTCTACCTGCACAATCAGCGGCGCTACCAGCGCGGTCTCTCCGACGATCTCTTTTTCCTGAAGCAGGACTCGTTACAGACCGCCAAGACGGGGGCCATCGCGGGGGCCGGGCTGCTGGGCGGCTACTGGATATTGAAGAAGGTGGCGAGCGGCAAGAAGCGCAAACGGCGGGAAAAGCGCCGCACCGAGACGGTGATTCACCGCCACGTATACGAAACCCGCCCGGCCGATTTTCCCGCCGATGTACCCGAAGTGCCGACCGACGGCAAGGAAAAAGCCTCTTCGACGCTCGTGCCGACCCCCAAAGACAACGCCATCGTGACGATCCTAAAGGGGGTAGTTACCTCGATCGTCATCACGCTGCTACGCGAGCAGGCGCTACGACTGGTACCGAACCGCACTCCGGCCGTTACTCCTCAGGATGAAGGACCCCAAACCACCGTTCACATCCCCACTTCAGCCGCCGAGTAGGGGGGAAGTCCCCAAGCTGGCCCTGCGGGTAGACGTCGTCACGATCGACCCGGAGGCGCTTCAAGAAGCGCTCGCCGTGCACCCCGTCGACTATCTGTTTGTAGTCAGTCACCCCGACAGCGTGCACGCTACCAACACGCTGATCCGGCGCATCAAGCGGGTCGCCGCAGTGCCGGTGGTGCTCTGCCCCGAGCATTACTTCTCCATCGACCCCGCCGCCGATGCTCTCCTCTTCTTCTCGTTTATTGCCGAGCGCGACCCCGAGCGGCTCATCGGCCAGCACGTGCACGTTGCGCCCGTGTTGAAGCGCAGCCGCCTGGCCGTTTGGCCCACCGGCTTCATGCGCGTCGACCTTATGGGAAACTACCAGCCCTCGGCCGACCTGCCGACGGTCGTGGCCTGCACCGCCCTGGCGGGCGAACAACTGGGCTTACGACAGATCTACCTCGACGCCGACGGGCCGGTGCCGCCCTCGCTGGTGGCAGCCGTGCGCCGCACCGTGGAGGTGCCGCTCCTGGTGGGAGGGGAGATCACGGGTGCTTCCGCCGCCCGCCGCCTCGCCGAAGCGGGGGCCGACGTGGTGGTGCTGCGGGCAGAAAAAAACCTCGGGCAGTTGCCCGAGGTCTCAAAAACGTTGCGACGAAAGAGTATCTAGACGTTCATCAGCGACTCGCGGCGGCGCATCTTGCCCGCCGGGATACCGAACATCATCTTGAAGCGGCGGCAGAAGTAGGCGGTGTCTTTGTATCCCACCTCACGGCCGATCTCGCGGATGCTCTTCTTCGTGGTGCGCAGCAGGTCGACGGCCTTCTCCATACGCTGGTACTCGATGTAGTCCTGCGGGTTGATGCCCGTCAGCATCTTGAAGTACTGCCCGACGTAGTCTTCCGACACGTTGGCCACGCTCGCCAGCACTTTGTTCGACAGGTCGCCGCCGATCTGCTCCTTGATGTAGGCGAAGATGTTCAGCAGGCGCGGGTCTTTAAAGTAAGTGCTGTTCGTGGCGAGCTGCTCGACGAACAGGCGCTCCTCCAGGACGTAGCGGATCACCTCGATGACGATCTTCTCGGTGTTGTTCAGGATGACACGGTTCTTGCCCGGCACTTCCGACTGCTCCTCATCGATCAGTTCGTGCACCAGTTGGTTAAGCTTCTTGCTGCGGATCACGAACGGTGGGATGTCGAGCGACGAGAAGAAGTTGACCGTGTCGAACACCTTAGCCTCAAATGTGACGGTGCTGAAGCTGTCTTCCTCTTGCCCAT